>NZ_JAKMRT010000006.1:0-117402 GCF_025772225.1 Campylobacter sp. IFREMER_LSEM_CL1097
AACAAACTCCATCAACGCTTAGCTCATAAGCTTTTTTTAAATTATTATCTAAAACATCAAGTAAAAATAAAATTTTAGAGTCAAACATATAAAACTCAGCCATTTTTGAGGCAATTTTTGCCAATCTCTCATCTTCTATTAAAATATATTTTGCTCCTAGTGCATTAGAAAGTAAAATTTCTTCCTCATTCTTGGCATATATAGCAAAATCTATTTTTTCCTCTTTTGCACTTTTTATATTTTGTTCATTGTAATTAAAACAATTTACATTTGTTTTGATAAAAATATTTTCAAAATAACTAAATTTTTGCATATTTATCAAAGGATGTCCAAAAATTAACATAGTTTTTCCTTTATCTTTAAAAGACAATAATTCCTAAAGCCTTGATTAAAAATTTGATAATCTTTCAATTCTTGCAATTCATCATAAATTTCACTTCCTTTATAAAGCAAAAATAAAGTATTTTTATCATAAAAACCATTTGAAATTTCTACCAAAGGTTTTACATCCATTAAAGCTCTTGAAGTAATTAAATCTACTTTAAAAGGTGGATAGTTTTGTAATTTTTCTTTTATGATATTTACATTTATCAAATTAAGTTCAGTTTTAACCACCCTTAAAAATGAGGCCTTTTTAGCGCTAGGCTCAAAAAGAAAAAATTCATTATCTTGCAAAATACAAGCTAAAAATAATGCAGGAAAACCAGCCCCGCTTCCAATATCAATGATCTTTTTTTTATTACTCAAATCATAAAAATCTAAAATTTTAACACTATCAATAATATTTTCATCTATATTTTCAAAATGAGTTAAATTATGCACAGCATTAAATTTTTCTAACAACTCTTTATAGAGCGTGATTTTTTTAAAAAAATCATCTTTATTTGCAAAATCTTTTAAAAAATTTAATTGCTCTTCGTATTTTTTCAATTTAGATGTCCCATTTGTGTATATTTAATTTCTAAGTAATCTTTATTAAAACGATTTGCTTTTATTAAAATAGGCACTCTTAAATTAATTTTTTCTTTTAATGAATTTAGCTTTTCAGGATTATTAGTTAAAAGGTTAATTTTAGAAATCTTATAATGCTTAAGTATAAATTCTACTATTTCATAACTACGCTCATCTGCCTTAAAACCTAATTGATGATTTGCTTCTATGGTATTAAAACCCTTATCTTGCAAAGCATAAGCATTAATTTTATTAAAAAGTCCTATACCTCTTCCTTCTTGCCTTAGATAAATCACCATACCACCATGCTCTTGAATGTATTTTAAAGAAAAATCAAGCTGTTCTCCACAATCACATTTTAAACTTCCTAAAACATCCCCTGTTAAACATTCTGAATGGATTCTAATATTAACTTCTTTTTCCAATTTTCCTTTAAAAATACAAAGATGTTCTTTATCATTTTCTTTAAAACTTTGTATATTAAATTCCCCAAAACGAGTGGGGAGTTTTGCTATTTCAGAAATTTGAATAGTCATTATTTTGCTTTACCTTTTTTATAAAAAATATGCTAGAATTTAAACAATTTTAACAAACAAAAAGGAAATTTATGTTTAAACGCTTTAGAAGATTAAGACTTAATGAGAATATTAGAAGCTTAGTAAAAGAAAATACCTTAAATTTAGATGATTTAATCTATCCACTTTTTGTTATCAATGGTGCTAATATTAAAAATGAAATCACATCTATGCCAGGTGTGTTTCAAATGAGCTTAGATGAAATTTTAAAAGAATGTGAGGAGTTAATTAATCTTGGTATTAAAGCGATTATTTTATTTGGCGTGTTAGAAAGTTCCAAAAAAGATAGTTGTGGAAGTGATGCATTAAGCGATGATGGCTTGATTGCTACAAGTCTAAGAGCTATTAAAGCAAAATTTCCTGATTTGGTAGTAATTACCGATCTTTGTTTTTGTGAATATACTGATCATGGGCATTGTGGTATTATTGATCCAAAAAGTAAAAGCGTAGATAATGATTTAACTTTAGAAATTTCAGCCAAACAAGCTCTAATTCATGCTAAAAACGGTGCAGATATGATAGCACCAAGCGGCATGATGGATGGTATTATTGAAACTTTAAGAAAAACTTTAGATGAAAATGGTTTTGAAAATTTACCTATTATGGCTTATTCTACTAAATTTGCTTCAGCCTATTATGGGCCTTTTAGAGATGTGGCTGATTCTGCACCAAGTTATGGAGATAGAAAAACCTATCAAATGGATTTTGCTAATGGTAAAGAAGCCTTATGTGAGAGCTTAGAAGATGAAAAACAAGGCGCTGACATCTTAATGGTAAAACCAGCACTTGCGTATTTAGATGTAGTAAAAGATATAGCAAATCATTCTAAACTTCCACTTTGTGTGTATAATGTAAGCGGGGAATATGCTTTGCTAAAAGCAGGTCAAAAAGCAGGTGTGATTGACTATGAAAAAATAGTACTTGAAACTATGCTTGCTTTTAAAAGAGCTGGAGCTAAGCTTATCATAACTTATCATGCAAAAGAAATTGCAAAATTATTAACAAATAAGGAGTGAGATTGAATAGTCTAAGCAAAAAAAGCTCTCAAGATGTAATCAATGAATTATCTAATCATTTGGGCATAGAAAAACACAATCAAACTATATTTCATCTAACCCACATTAACGATAAAGAAAAAAAGTTAAGTCTAAAAAATGGCCATAATTTAGCACCCGAACCATGGTTTATAGTAGATGAAAATGATGAAGTTAAAACTATGTTTTCTGTAAAAACTCTGATTGAGTTTTTACAAAGTGCCAAAAAGATACAAAATGATAATTTTGAACTTAAACTAGAAAAGGCTATCTATCAACAAATTCCTATTGACTTTAATGATGTATGGACAGTTGCAATGGATGAGATTAAACATCAAGTTTCCAAAGGTATAAAAGAAGTTAATATTGATTTAGATCAATTAATCAGCAATATTCATACAAAACATCCTAACTTATTTATAAACATGAAAGAAATGATGCAAAAAGGCAAAAAATGAGAGATTATAAAAATTTTGTTAAATACTCCAAAGCAGGACCTAGATACACTTCTTATCCTACTGCAGTAGAATTTAACACCCATTTTAAATATGAAGACTATATAAAAATTTTAAAACAACAAACAGCACAATTATCTTTATATTTTCATTTGCCTTTTTGCAGGAGTGCTTGTTATTTTTGCGGTTGTAATGTAATATATACCGCAAAAGAAGAAAGTAAAGAAAGATATTTAAATTATCTTTTTAAAGAACTTGATCTTTTAGCAAATATCATTGACACACAAAGGGAAGTAGCTCAAATGCATTTTGGTGGTGGCACGCCTACTTTTTTTTCTGCTAAACAATTGCAAAGTTTGATTTTTAAAATAAAAAGCATTTTTCCAAATTTTACCCAAGATAGTGAAGTAAGTTGTGAAATTGATCCTAGATTCTTAAATGAAGAACAAGCTGATGTTTTAATTCAAAATGGCTTTAATCGCATTAGTTTTGGCGTGCAAGATTTTAACGAAAAGGTTCAAAAGGAAATTCATAGAATTCAACCTTTTGAACTTACCAAAAATGCAGTAGATATGGTAAGAAAAAAAGGGATAAATTCAGTAAATATGGATTTAATTTATGGCCTTCCTTATCAAAGTCTAGAAAGTTTTAAGCAAACTTTAGAAAAAGCACTGCTGATTAATCCCGATCGCTTTGCTATTTTTAATTATGCACATGTGCCTTGGCTTAAAAAAAATATGAGAAAATTTGACGAAAACACTCTACCAAGTCCTGATGTAAAACTTCAAATTTTAGAATATTGTGAAAAATTTTTAACTCAAAATGGTTATAAAATGATAGGAATGGATCATTTTGCAAAGCCACAAGATGAACTTTTTAAAGCCTTAGAAAATGGTAGTTTGCATAGAAATTTTCAAGGCTATACTACAAAAGGTGGAACTGATTTAATCGGGATTGGCCTAACAAGTATAGGCGAAGGTAAAAGACACTATATGCAAAATTTCAAAGATATGCCAAGCTACGAAAAGGCTATCGATGAAGGTCGATTGCCTTGCGAAAAAGGTATCATGCTTGATGATGATGATGAACTAAGAAAAGCTGTTATTATGGAACTTATGAGTAATTTTGCTCTTAATATAAAAAATATTGAAAGTAAATTTAAGATTGATTTTTTTGAATATTTTAAGCAAGATTTAGAAGAACTCCAAAAACTTAATGAATTTATCAACATTGATAAAACTCATATCAAAGTTAATGAAACAGGAGTACTTTTAATCCGTAATATTGCTATGTGTTTTGATAAATATTTAAAACGCATTAGCGAAGATAAAAAAGTTTTCTCTAAAACGGTTTAATATGTTAAATGTTAATGAAATTTCTAATGCTTGCGTAAAATGTGGAAAATGCATACCAGTTTGCACCATACATGAAATAAATCGCGATGAAAGTACTTCCCCTCGTGGCTTTTTAGATTTAATCAGTGCTTATGAAAACCAAGAACTAGAGCTTGATAAAAATCTTAAAAAAATATTTGAATCATGTTTTTTGTGTACAAATTGCGTTGAAGTTTGTCCAAGCCATTTAAGAGTGGATAGCGCTATTGAAAAAGTGCGTTACGATATAGCACAAAAATTTGGCATTGCTTGGTACAAAAAACTTGCTTTCTTTTTTCTAAGACGCAGAAAAATTCTAGATATTTTAGCAAGATTTGGTTATGTTTTCCAAAGCTGTGCTTTTAGTTTACAACATAAAAATTTGGGAATGAAAGCTAAATTTAACCTACCTTTAATTAAAAAAGATCGTTTGCTTCCTTCTTTAGCTAAAAAAAGCTTTCTAGCTTCTAATCCTGATTTCATAAATAATCAAGGTGAAAAAGCCATAGGACTTTTTATAGGCTGCTTGTCAAATTACTCTTATACAAATACGGGCTTTGCTTTGCTTGAAATTTGTAAACATCTTAAAATCAATGTAGATTTATTAAAAGATCAATCTTGTTGCGGTGCTCCTCATTATTTTACTGGAGATTTTAAAAGTGTAGAAATTTTAGCTAAAAAAAATATCGTTTATTTTGAAGAAAAATTAAAAACTCTAGATTATATCATTATCCCTGAAGCAACCTGTTCTGCGATGATTAATATAGACTATGAACATTTTTTCCACATGCAAAAAGATGAAGAATGGGCTATAAGAGCTAAAAATATTTCTAGTAAAATACTACTTGCAACAAAATATTTTTATGAATATACTAAACTAGAAGAGCTTTTAAAAACAAAGAAAAAATTAAAGACAAAAATTGCATACCACGATCCTTGTCATGCAAGAAAAATGCAAGGTGTTTTTAAAGAACCTAGAGCCTTGCTTAAACAAAACTATACTTTCAAAGAACTTATTAACTCAAATGAATGCTGTGGTTTTGGCGGTGTTAGTATGCAAACTGATCACTATGAAAAAGCTTTGCAAGTTGGTATAAAAAAAGCTCAAAATATACAAAAAAGCAATGTGGAAATTATCAGCGCAGAATGTTCAGCTTGTAGAATGCAAATTTCAAATGCATTAGAGCATGAAAAATCCTCCACGCATTTTTTACATCCATTAGAATTGATAGCAAAAATACTTCAAGATAAAAATTAATCTTGAATTTTTATATCTTCGATATTTGATCTATTTTTTTCAATTAAAATTCTATTTTTTTCTATATTTTCACTATTTTTTTTACACTCATTTTTCAAGATTTCAATATTTTTATATAAAATTTTTATTTTTCTCTCATAACGATTTATCAATAAAAATACTATAAATAAAAATAAAATTAAAATAGCCCAATTTAAAAATGCCATATTTGCCCTTTCTTTAGATATATTAACACTTTTTATCTTAAACTAAAATTCTTTTCAAATTTGGAGAAAGTTTGACTAAAATTTCATAGTTGATAGTATTAAAAAAACTAGCCATAATATTTGCATCATTTAAAACACAAATTTCATCTTCATCATTCTCACAAGAAAAACTATCCATAGACATTTTTCCAAGCAATTTCTTACCATTAGGAAGAAAAAAATCTTGTTTTCCATCATAACGCAAAAGCCCATCTGCATAACCTAAATCATAAGTTGCTATTTCAAGATCTTCTTTTGCATTATATACACCACCATAACCAACACTTTGACCTTTTTTCAACACTCTTTGGCTTAATTTTTCAGCCCATAAACTTAAAACTTTGCGTAAGTCTTTATTAAAATGCGCATAGCCAAATTGCACAAGCCCTACTCTACAATACTCATCGCACCCAAGCTCGCTTGCTCTAAACAATGCTTCAGAATTATGTGAATGAAATATAAGCTTTTTAGCTTCATCACAAAGCAAAGTATATATTAGCTCTTTAGCTTGTTTAAATTTTTGTTTTTGCACAAAATAACTAGCATCTATTTCATCACTTCCTGCAAAGTGCATCATCACTCCATGAAGTATTAAATTATTACTTTGTAGTTCTTGTATCACTTCTTGAATTTCTTCAGGTATAATTCCATTTCTATGCATATTTGTATCTACAACTAAATGAATTTTTATATTTTGCTTGAATTTTTTAATATCATTTTTATCATTTAAAGCATAAATAAATTTTTCACTTTCATTGCCATGTGGATGATGGGATAAAATTAAGATATTATCAAAAATATCTTCAAGCTCTTTTGCTTCAGTTTCATTTTTTACCGCTATAAAATTTATACCTTTTGCTCTAGCTATAGGAGCTAAAAGCTTAGCTCCATGTCCATAAGCATTATCTTTAAAAACACATATTACTTTTTGATAACCTCCTGCTTTAGAGGCTATTAAGTCAAGATTATACTCATAAGCCAAACGATCAATTTTTATATATGCCATTATTGTTCAGCTAAAATTTGCATTTTATCTTCAACTAGCTTAACATAAAGGACTTTTTCTCCTTTGAATTTATAGTTAGTACTACGATAGTCTTCATAAAATCCTATTCTAAAAATTTTCTCATTTTTATCATTTGGATAAGGACTTATGCTAAGATCTGAAAATTTAATGCTCTTTTTTTCTCTCTTTGCAAAAATTCTTTCTTTATTTTTTGCAAATTGCTCATAAGTAGATTTATTATTATGTTTAAAAATTTTTTTATCATAAAAAGATAAATACTTATTTATATCACTTTTTTGCCAACTATCTTTCCAGGCAAATAAATTAGCTAGTAAAATCGCTATTTCATCATGAGTTGCTCTTACTTTATTTTTCTCTTCTGTCATTGCATAAGATTTTCTATCAGCTACTAATTTATTAAAATCTTCCAATAAATCATTATGCACAGCAATACAACCTCTAGTTTTATAAGTATCCAAGCGTGTTCCATCTAAAGGATAGCCATGAATCCAAATACCACCACCTGTTTTACCCAAAGTTTTATCTAAAACATTTGGGTAAGTTGTTGCAAATGCAAATGGACCATAATATGGATCACCAGGATAAAATTTCTTTCCAAGTTCGTAAAAACCTATTGGAGTTTTTAAATCTCCTTCTACTTCTTTATCTCCAGCTAAACCTGTTAAAACATCCCTTTGGATAAATTTATTTTCTACTTTTCCATCATTGTAGTGATAAACTCTAATAATTTTATCACTTTTATTTGTTAAAACTATTGCAACATTTTCCTCATAATATCCTAAACTAATATTTTTGTCTTTTATCTCATCAAGCCAAAAATCTTTTTTACTTAACTCTTGCTCCAATACCCTTTCAACCGCATCAATACCTTCGTTTAGATAAATTTTTGCAAGATTATTTGCATTTGCAAACACAGCCAAACTAAACAATGCTAATATAATTTTAAACAATTTTCACCTTTCTATTAAAAATTAAAACAACAAAGAGCTAATTATAATATTTTTACAATAAATATATTTTTAATTTTTTCCGTGTATAATGTTTACAAATAACCAAAAACAAAAAAAGGAAAAATAATGAAAAAATTACTTAGTTTAGCCATATTAAGCACTTTTGCTTTTTCAAATCAAATTACTATAAATGATCCTTATGTAAGACAAACTCCACCTAATTCTAAAACAACGGCATTTTTTTTAGAACTTAAAAACAACTCAAACAAAGATATTAAACTCATAAAAGCTCAAAGTTCATTAAGCGATACAGCTGAAATTCATGATCATATTATGAAAGATGGTAAAAAAATGATGGTTCAAATTCCTCAAATCACAATAAAAGCTAATTCAAGCACCGAACTTAAACCTGGTGGGATGCACATTATGATACTAAATCTCAAAGAAAATATCACACCGCAAACAAAGGCCAATCTAACTCTTTATTTTGATGATAATAGCACAATTGAACTAAAAGATATCAAGTCAAGAAGCATTAAAAAATAATGAAAAATCTACTTGTCTTTGCCTTAGCTATAGTCTTTGCTATATGCGGGGCTTATTTTTACACCAATTCATCAAATACCGGGAAAAAGAGAGAATTAATTACCACTTTAACACCTCTAACATGTGATCTAAACATTCAAGAATGTGAATACAATTTTAAGGATAAAAAAGTCTTAGTAAATTTAAATCCAAAGTCTATTACTACATTAAATGAGCTTGATTTAAATATTACCAATTTAGGTGAGTTTAAAAAACTTAATGCTAGGGTTTATGGACTTAATATGTATATGGGAGATATTGTTCCACAATTTAAAAAAATAAACAATACTTATCATGCTAAATTAGTTTTAAGTTCTTGCACTCTAGATATAATGCGTTTTAGAATAGAGCTTTTTGATGATGAAACTCCACTAGATTTTTATTTTGACTTTGATGTAAAGAGGTAAAATATGAAAAAAATAAATATTTTTTTATTAATTGTGGTAATTTTTGGAGTATTTTTTATATCTGTGCAGTATTTTGAAAACAACAAATACAATTTTCACTTAAATTCTGAAAAAGGTATACTTAGTCTAAAAGATTTTATCGGTAAAAAACTAATTGTATATTTTGGCTATACATATTGTCCTGATGTCTGTCCTAGTGAGCTTGCCTTGATTGCTAATGTTTTAGAAAAAATGCCAAATAAAGAAAAAGCTCATGTGATATTTATCTCACTAGATCCAGCAAGAGATAGCAATCTAACTCAAACTAGCCAATGGGTTAAGTATTTTTACCCAAATTCAACTGCATTAGTTGCTAAAGATGAAAAAGAATTAGAAAAAGTTACTAAAAATTATGGCGTAGTATATGAAAAAATCAATCTTAAAGATTCTGCTATGGGATATTCTATAGCACATAGTGGCGAATTTTATTTGATTGATGAGAATGGAAAATTTATTAAAACCATTAAAGATATTAGTTATGAAAACTTTTTCAATGAAATTCAAAAATTTTTAAACGAATAAATTTTTCAATTTATTCGTTTCTTAAAGTATCTAAAATATCTACTTGTGTTGCTTTTTTAGCAGGATAATAAGAAGACAAGCTCACAATCATAATAGCACCAAAAATCGTAGTACAAAAATCAACAAAAGAAAGCTCCAAAGGTAGCTTACTCATGCCATAAACATCACTTGGTAAAGAAATAATGTCAAAATTTCCAAGTATCCACAAAGCAATAGCTGCAAGTATCACACCTGCTACGATACCACCTCCACCTATCAAAAATCCTAAAGAAAAAAATGTTTTTTTAATCTCTAACTTACTAGCTCCCAAAGAAAGTAGCAAAGCTATCTCACTACGACGATTCATTACTATCATCAATAAAGAACTTACTATATTTAAACTTGCAACCAAAATAATCAACATCAATACTATAAACAAAGCTCTTTTTTCTAAAGCTAATGCTGCAAAGAAATTTCCATTTTGCTCCCACCAGCCTATACTAGCATATCTTGCACCCAAGAAAGCTTCAATTTGTTTAATATCCTCAAAAGGCTTATTTGAATATACATGCACTCCATCATAACTTCCTTGGGGATATGACAAAATCTTAGCTAAAGCTTTTACATCTGTATACATATAAGCTTTATCATAAGCTAACAAACCTGAAGAAAAATCAGCCATAACATCAAATCTTTTAACTTTTGGAATAAGCGAAAGTCCGCTTGCATTAAGATTGGAAAAAATTAAGGTAATTTTTTCATTATAATCAAGTCCAAATTCATCTTTTAAGCCCTTACCAATTAAAATATCAAAATTATCTATTTTTTTATCTTTTAAAGCTTGAGCTACTACCTCATTGATCTTTTTTTCATCTTCAAAATTAACCCCAAAAAGCATACCGCCTTCCAATTTTAAATCATTTCTTGCTATAACCTGAGTAGCAATATAAGGGCTAAATAATAAATTTGGAAATTTGCTTCTTAATTCTTGCAACAATTTATCATCTACATTTGCCCCAAAACGCGGTAATATAGTGATAGGGTAATTCATAATAAAAAGTTTTCTCTCAAATTCTTTATCAAAGCCATTCATAATGGCCATTGCAACTAAAAGCACGCAAAGTCCTATACTTACACCTAAAAAGGCTAAAATTTTTGAAAGCATAATAAAGGGTTGATCTTTATCAAAACGCAGATATTTAAATAATAAATAACGAGGGATACTTTTATACATCTTTTACTCTTAATATTTTTTTAAGTATTTTAACTTGATTTTTATAAAAGCAAGCTTTGTATTTATTTAAGATAATATACAAAGGCACTATTATCGTGAAATTCAACTATAAATCTTAGTGGCAAAATTCTCACATAAGTTTCACTTTGCGCACTTGCTTGTTCACTTTTTACAAAGTCTTTTACATCTATTTTTGAGTTAAAAAAGCAATCAATTAAATCATTTTTGTGAGCATTTAAAAAGTTAATTTTATCTAGCTTTGTCATCTTTTCTTCAGCCACCATACCAAAATCATTGCGTATTAAAGATTTCAAATCACTTGGTGTATATGCTAACTCACAAGCATATTCTAAATTTTTATTTTTACTTTTAGTCATAGCCATAGAAATAGTTTCATTTTGATGATAAAGAATAAAATTTTTATTAGAAAGTTCTGCCCAAAATATAAATTCATCTTGGGCAGTAGCATTAAAAATTATGAGGATTAATAAGCAAACAATTCTTTCCACTTGTCAGCATCAATTTTAAGTTCTACATTTACTCTATAAAGACCATCTTTAAAGTCTTGATCTACAACACTTGCATTTTTAATCAAACCATTTACCTGTGCTGTAATAGTTGAGCTTTTAAGCATTGCATCTTTTACTGTATCTTTACCATTAACTCTGACACCATACAACTTACTTGCTAATTGTCTATAAGCATCGGTAATTGCCGCTCTTTTAGCTAAAGCTAAAGCTTGGCCAACTGAAACCGTATTTAAAGGAGCAATACCCTCACCCACCGCTGTAAAAGTTAAATCATTGTCTGTGCTTGTATCATTTGCAAGCATTTTTTCTTCTCTAATGATGTTACGCACATCATCTTTATCAACTTTTTGAACCACAACATCAGAATTTGCTGCTTGAGTCTGATTTGGATTCACACCTCTTTGATCTAGTGCACAAGCACTAAAACCCAAAGCTAAACAAAACATAAAAATAACTTTTTTCATTTTTTACACCTTCAATTTATTTGATTTTATTAAAATAGCAAAAAGCATTCCAATAATTTTACTATTCTAAATTTAAATCCATATTAGTTTCAGCATCTAATTCCTCATCTTCTTCTTTAGGACACTTAGCAATGCTTACAACCTCATCATTTTCAACATTAACAACAATTACACCACTTGTATTTCTACCTGCTTTTCTAATGCTTTGCATATCAACGCGTATCATCTTACCGCTGCTTGTTAATGCCATTAAATCCATACTTTCATCAACTATGACTATACCGATTAAATCTTTTGTTTTGGCAGTAAGTTTCATACAAATAACACCCTTACCACCTCTACTTTGAAGTCTATATTCTCCAGCATCAGTACGCTTACCTATACCTTTTGCACTTACGCTTAAGATTTCTTGAGCGTCATTTTCTATAACAACAGCACCCACAACCTCATCATCTTTTTCTTTAAATTTAATCGCAGTTACCCCTCTACTTACACGGCCAATCTCTCTAACTTTAGCAAGTGGGAATTTAATGCACATACCTTTTTTAGTAACCGCAAAAAGCATTTTACCAACGATAGTATTATCAAGCTCTTCATTAGGTTCAAGCATTTCATTTTCTAAATTTTCTTCATAATTTTGTTCTTGAGTTTCATTTTCATCCCTTGCTACGATAATTGCAGTAACAAGTTCATCATTTTCATCTAGATTAATCGCTTTTACACCCACGCTTCTAATGTTTTGATATTCACTTAAATTTGTGCGTTTTACGATACCATTTTTAGTAAAGAAACACAATGATTTACTTTCATCAAAATCAGTGGTTGGAATAATTGCCATGATTTTTTCATCTGCTTGTAGATTAATGAGATTAACCACAGCTTTGCCTTTAGCAGTTCTACTTCCTTCAGGAATTTTATAAACCTTAAGCCAATAAAGCTGTCCACGATCAGTAACAAACATCAAGGTATCATGTGTATTTGCTGTAAAGAAGCTTTCTATAAAATCATCATCGTAAGTTGTGACTGCAACCTTACCTTTACCACCGCGTTTTTGTTTTTCATATTGCTTACTTGGAACACGCTTAATATAACCACGATGAGTAATAGTAACTACCATATTTTCATTTGGTATTAAATCTTCTATATCAATATCATCATAGTCATCTTCAATTTGAGTAATTCTCGGTACATCAAATTTTGTTCTGATTTCTTTTAACTCATCTTTGATTAAATTTTCAAGCAAAGTTTCGCTTTTTAAAATTTGATCAAGCCTCTCTATTTCTGCTAATAATTCCCTTAATTCATTATCAATTTTTTCTCTCTCAAGACCTGTTAAACGGCCTAATTTCATATCTAAAATAGCATTAGATTGAAGCTCGCTTAGACCAAATTTTTGCATTAATAAATTTTTAGCCGTTGGGTTATCAGGAGAGTTTTTAATCAAAGCTATCACTTCATCAATATTATCTAGTGCAATTTTTAAACCTTCTAAAATATGTGCTCTAGCTCTAGCTTTTTGCAACTCATAAATAGTTCTTCTAATAATTACAGTTTTTCTATGATTTAAGAATAAATTTAAAAGCTCAATTAAAGAAAAAACTTTTGGCTCTTTATTATGTATAGCAAGCATAATCACACCAAAAGTACTTTCCATAGTGGTAGATTTAAAAAGATTATTTAACACAATCTCACTCATAGCATCGCGTTTTAGTTCAATCACCACGCGAATTCCTTCTCTATCACTCTCATCTCTAACTTCAGCAATACCTTCGATTTGTTTTTCTTTGGCAAGTTCAGCGATTTGCTCTATTAATCTTGCTTTGTTAGTTTGATAAGGAAGTTCATCTATAACGATAATATCTTTATTAGCTCTTTTTTCTATATGGGTCTTTGCTCTTACTTTTACCCTACCACGACCTGTGCGGTATGCTTCTATAATACCTTTTTTACCAAAGATAATACCGCCGGTTGGAAAATCAGGTCCTTTAATAAATTGCATTATTTCTTCTAAACTTGCGTTTTTATTATCAATTAAATAAAGCAAACCATCAATAAGCTCATTTAAGCTATGCGGAGGAATATTGGTAGCCATACCCACTGCAATACCACTTGAACCATTAAGCAATAAATTTGGGACCCTAGCAGGTAAAACATCAGGCTCACTCATAGAATCATCATAATTTGGTATAAAATCAACCGTATCTTTTTCTATATCACGCAAAAGCTCTTCAGCTAAAATCGTCATCCTAGCTTCAGTATAACGCATCGCAGCAGCACCATCGCCATCAATAGAACCGAAGTTTCCTTGTCCATCTACGCTTGGATAACGCATAGAAAAATCTTGCGCCATTCTTACTAAAGCATCATATACAGCTGTATCACCATGTGGATGATATTTACCGATTACATCACCCACTATACGCGCTGATTTTTTGTATGCACTACGACTTCCAACACCTAAATCATTCATAGCATATAAAATTCTTCTATGAACAGGTTTAAGCCCATCTCTAGCATCAGGCAAGGCACGGCCTATAATAACACTCATAGAATAATCTAAATAACTACTTTTTATAGAACTTTCTATATCTATATTTTCAATATCTGAATCTTTAGTAAAAATATTTTCCATAAAAATCCTTAAAATTAATGCCTATATTGTATCAAATTTTGCATTAGCCAAAACTAAAGCAAAAAGCACTTCAATATTATTTTTTTCTAAAAGCTCTTTTGCCTCTAATAAACTTAATCCAGTAGTTATCACATCATCTACTAAAACTACAGGATATTTTGGACGCTTTAAAAGCTTATAAGATCTTTTATTATCTTTACGAAATTTCAAACTTTTACCACTATATTTAAATTCTGAACTAGCTTGCAAGGTGTGATACATAGGTTTTATAAATTTAGTATTTAAGTATTTAGTTAAAATAGCAGTATGAGAGTAATTTTTATATGTTTTATCATCTAAAGCTATAGCATTAATTTTACAAGATGGTTGAAAAAAATCCTCAAATTTAGCAAAACTCAATTTTGCTAAAGCATTTAAAACAAAATAGCCTTGAAATTTGTGTTTAAAATAAATCAAATGCTTAATTTGCTCATATTGATAAAAATAATAAACTTTAAAATTTCCCTCAAGTTCTCTTATACCTAAAGAATATTCTAAAAGCTCTTCCTTGCAAGCTGGACAAAAACTCACAAAGGAAAATCCATGGCAATTAAAACACCTCACAAAGAGCTGATAATATCTGCAGATTTATTAGCCACTTGTTTTATAAGAAGCTGAGTGAAAAAAGGTAGATCTTTGATATTATAAAAACCTTTAACTTCTTGTTTGGTTTTAATATTAATAGTTTTATTGGTATTAATATCTTTTAGTGTCAATTGACTAGCAATAATTGAAAATAAAGAATTAGAATCAAATTTAGAATAAAAATCATTAAAACTTAAATCTACTCTTAAAACATAAGGAGAATCTTGTGTATCTTCTACTACAACTATACCTCTATTTTCTAATTCTTCTTTTAAAAACACATAAAAATAATAGTTGAAATTTTCATTGATGTAATAATTACTTCCATTAGAAGAAGAATATTTTAAATTCTCATTTAAATCATATACCCTATGAATATAAACTTTTTTTAAGGAAGCACTTTTATCAATTGTTCTTTTATTTGTGCAATACTTAAGTCCCACATCACTAATATACACAAGGCCTTTAATTTTTGCTTCATATGCTTTAGAATCAGAAGGATTATAACATTGTGCTTGAATTTTTATAAGCTCATTAACTTTTGCAACACTTTGATTTTTAGAATTTACAGCACATGCGCTAAAAAATAAAGCTAAAACAAATACAAATACTTTTTTTAACATCTTTTTTTCCTTAGAATCATCTTTATTATTTTATGATTTTTAATTAGCAAAAATTATACCAAAAACAAATAAATTTTACTAAAACTTACTTTTTTTCACACAAGAATAATTTTATTGAAAAAATTTTATACAAAAATTGATATTTAAAAGAAAATTCATTTAGAATATGTTACAAAACTGCAATATTTTAAAGGAGTTGTTAAATGAGTTCAAATACAAAAACACTTATAGTCGTTGCTGATTTAGTGTTATTTATCGCTTTGCTTTATTTTTCCCCTTTTGGTGAAACTAAAGTAAACCAAGGTTTATCTTTGTTAATTTTTATTGCCGTTTTATGGCTTAGTGAGGCTTTGCATGTTACTATTACAGCTATTTTAGTACCTGTTTTAGCTGCTATTTTGGGATTACTACCCACCGCTAAAGCTTTAACAGGTTTTGCTGATTCTAATATCTTTTTATTTTTTGGTGGTTTTGCTTTGGCCGCAGCTATGCATCATCAAAAATTAGACAAACTTATTGCACATAAAATTTTAACATTAGCAAAAGGGCATTTAGGCCTTTCTAGTTTGTATATTTTTATTACCACTGCGTTTTTATCTATGTGGATGAGTAATACCGCAACAGCAGCTATGATGCTTCCGCTTGCTATAGGTATGTTAGCTTCACTTGATCCGCAAAAAGATAGAAATACTTATGTTTTCATCCTTTTAGGTATAGCTTTTAGTGCGAGTATAGGTGGTATAGGCACCATAGTAGGAACTCCACCAAATGCAATCGTTGCCACTCAATTACACATTACTTTTGCACAATGGTTAAAATACGGAATTCCTATTGTTTTAATTTTCCTACCTGCAATGATTTTAATTTTATACTTTATGTTTAAACCTAAATTTAATCTACAAGTTGATTTACATACTGAAAATATAGAACTTACAAGACCTAGAATCATCACTTTAATAATCTTTTTAGTCGTTGCACTATCTTGGATTTTTAGTGGTAATATCAGTCCTATCATCACAAGTATTTTTGGACACAAAATAGCAAATCTTGATGCGATTATTGCTTTATTGGCTGCTGTTTTAGTATGTGCTTTTAAAGTAATTGATTGGAAAAATATACAAAAAAATACCGATTGGGGTGTATTAATGCTCTTTGGTGGAGGCATCACTCTAAGTGTAGTATTAAGAGATTCTGGCGCTAGTAAAGTAATGGCTGATACTATCATTTCATTTATAGAAAATGGACATTTATTTATTATAGGTTTAATTGTAGCATTTTTTATAGTATTTTTAACTGAATTTACTTCAAATACTGCTTCAGCAGCCTTACTTGTGCCTTTATTTATCTCTATAGCAGATACTTTAGGTGTTCCTGCTTTAGGACTTGCTTTAATCATTGCTATTGGTGCTTCTTGTGCTTTCATGCTACCAGTTGCTACACCACCAAATGCTATAGTTTTTGGTACAGGACATATTAAACAACAAGAAATGGTAAAAGTTGGGATTATATTAAATATCTTTTGCTCAATCGCACTTGCAGTAATTGCATACTTTTTCTGGCTATAATCTTTTAGTCCTTTTGGACTAAAAGATCTTTACACTTTAAAACATAGTTTTTTACATCTTTACTTTTATACAAAGTTTCTCTTATACATACGCCTGCTAAATTTAAATCTTTTAAGTGATTTATAGTTTGGATATTTATCCCACCTATGGCATAAATGGGTATTTTTGAAACTTCTAACAAATCTTTTAAATTTTTTATACCCTTTGGTGTTAAATCAGCCTTACATGAGCTTTCAAATACATGTCCGAAAAAAGCATGATTTACTTTAAACTTATAAGCTAAATCTAATTCTTCTTTAGAATGGATAGAAGTACCCAAAAGCTCAAATTTTTTATAACTTTGTGGGTAATTTTGTAAAATTATTAAGGGAGCATGAAAAAATTGATGATTTAATTTTAAACAAGCTTCATAATGATAATGCAAAAAGCAAATTTTTTGAGTTTTATTAAAAATTTTTAATACTTCTTTGGCTAATTTAGTATATTCTAACTCATCCAAATGTTTTTCTCTAAACACTAAAGCATCAATACTACTTTGACTTAGTTTTTCAATAAAATTTAAAAAATCTCCTTGGGTATTTTGACTATCGCTAATAGCAATGATTTTTTTATCCCACATAAATACTATCGCTCATTATAGCTTGTAAATTTGCATTTTTTAACATAACTAAAACCTCATCAACACTACGCATATCACTAATTTGAAACTGATCATCACCTTTTTTATCACCTTGGTGCTCACCTACCCCCACGCTTACACCTGCACTCATTTTAGTAGCTCCAAGTTTAATAACCCCGTCTCTAAATCCTGCTCTTTCACGCGTAGAAATCGTAATACTTGCAAAAGGTAAAAATAATCTATAAGCACATAAAACCTGCAAAAGCCTTGTTTCACTTACATCTTTTGGATGAATTTTTTTATTATTGATAATAGGTCTTAATCTAGGGATAGATAAAGCTATTTCAGCATGAGGGTATTTTTGCTGTAAAAAATACGCATGTAAAGCCGTAGCAAAAGCATCTTTTCTAAAATCATCCACGCCAAGTAAAGCTCCAAAAGCAACCCCTCTCATACCTGCTTTTAATGCTCGCTCTTGTGCATGAAAACGATACTCAAATACACTTTTTTCACCTTCAATATGAATTTTAGAATAAGTTTTTTGATTATAAGTTTCTTGATAAACACTTACATATTCACAACCCTTTTCATGAAGCAATGTATACTCATCTACATTCATAGGATAAACTTCAATTCCCACGACCTTAAAATACTCTTTTGCTATCTCGCAAGCTTTGGCAAGATATTCTACGCTAGCATATTCCCTGCCCTCACCTGTTAAGAGTAAAATTTCTTCCAAGCCACTTTTTTTAATCTCTTGCATTTCTTTGTGAATTTCAGCCTCGTTTAGCTTAGCTCTTTTAATATTATTTCCTTTTTGAAATCCACAATAAGTACATTTGCTATTGCAAAAATTAGAAAGATATAAAGGTGTAAAAAGTGAAATGGAATTTCCAAAATATTTTTGAGTAATCTTGCTTGATTTTTGTGCTAAATCTTCTATAAAATCTTCTGCTGCGCTTGAAAGCAAAGCTTTCAAATCTTCTATGTTAAGATAATCTTTAACTAAAGCTTGTTTTACATCAAAAGCGCTAAATTTACTTTCATCAAAATTTTCAACTTCTTTTAAAACCTTAGTTAAAATCTCACTTTCAATACTTTGCATATGAGGATATTTTTGCATTTTAATCTCTTAAAAAACCACTCAAAGGCGAGCTTGCACTTGGCGTACTTTCATTTGCTATACCTGCTAAATACGCATTATATCCTGCTTCTATAGCCAAAGCAAAAGCCTTTGCCATTTTTGCTACATCTTTAGCTTGAGCTATGGCGGTATTTGCCATCACTGCACTTACTCCCATTTGCATGGCTTCACAAGCTTGTGCTGGATTTCCTATACCTGCATCTACTATAATAGGTAAGCTAATTTCATTAAGTAAAATTTGTATAAATTCTTTAGTTTTTAAGCCCTTATTGCTTCCTATAGGAGCTCCAAGAGGCATTATAGCAGCAGCTCCCGCATTAGCCATAGCACGTGCTGCATATAAATCAGGATACATATAAACTAAAGGTGTAAAACCCTCATTTGCTAAAAGTTCTACTGCTTTTATACTTTCATAATTATCCGGTAGTAAATATTTACTATCGCTAATTACTTCAACCTTAATCATATCTCCACAACCAAGCTCTCTTGCAAGTCTTGCTATACGCAATGCCTCATTAGCATTTCTTGCACCTGAAGTATTTGGTAAAAGCTTAATATGCTTTGGGATAAAATCAAGTATATTTTCTATGCCTTTATCATTTACCCTACGCAAAGCTAAGGTGATAATCTCAACTTTTGCTTCTTCAATGGCTGATTTTATAAGCTCAAAAGAAAATTTCCCAGAACCTAAAATAAACCTGGAATTAAACTCATATTTTCCTATTTTTAATTTTTCCATTACTCGCTCGCTAAAAGTTCTAAAACTAAATTTGCTTGATGTCCTGCGCAAATATTTACACGCGGTGCCATAAGTCCATTGCCTACTTTTGCCTCGTTTTTTAAATCACCACAAACATAAAAGTTTTTTGCAATTTTTCTTGTTTGTATGCTGTTGCTATCGCCATATCCTGCTAAGCCAGAAGCACAAATTAATGTTTTTTGAGGATAGTGTTGATGAAAATTTTGCGCTAAAAGCGCTTTATATTTTGCACTATCAAAGGCTTCACAAACTATATCATCATTTGTAAAAAGTTTGGCTATATTTTCTTTTTCTATTTTTAAAACTTGTGCAAATACTTCTATAAAAGGATTAATTTTAGCGATTTGATCTTTTAAAGCTTCAGCCTTAAATTTACCCAAATCTTCCACCATATAAGCTTGACGATTAAGGTTACTTGGCTCAACCACATCAAAATCAATCAAATGAAGCCTACCAACCCCACTTCTTGCTAAATTTATAGCTATATGCGAGCCAAGTCCACCAAGTCCACACACTGCCACACTTGCCTTTTTAAGCTTATTATGAAGTTTTGGAGTATGTCTTGCCCTCATCATCGCATCAAGAGCTTCATATGGTGGTAAAGTATTTTTTTCTATACAAAAAAGCTCATCATTTTCTTTTAGATCCAAACTTTCTTTTGTTGCAAAACCATTGACTATCCATACATCATTTTCATTTTTACTCACACTTTGAAAAAATTCCAAAGTGTTTTTAAAATGCGTGTTTATCATACTACCATTAAATTTAATTCTCATCAACCACCACCTACAAAAGTAACAATCTCTACTTTATCATTTTCTTTTAAAATCAAATTTTCAAATTTATTCCTTGGGATAATTTCTCCGTTTAATTCTAAGGCAATAAATTCTATTTTTAATTGTTTTTCTTGAACATAGTCCATGAATTTAAGCTCTTTTAGCTCAAGCTTTTGCCCATTGATAATCATTTAAAACCTTTAGTTATTTTACTTAAAATACTTACTCACTTACATTATTATAATTAAATCTTAAAATAATAGCTTCTTTTATCTCTCCAATATCAATAGCATCTTCTAAATTATAACCAAATCTCAAAAGTAAAATTTCCAAATCTTTTTTAAATTTTATTTTTGTAGGTTTATTATGATAGGTTTCATTTCTAGCTTTTCTTATTTGGCTTAGTTTTGTCTTAAGATGTTCTTTGGTGCCAAAACTTGGTAAGACTTGATTTTTATATATTTTTTTATCTTTAAATATATAAGCAAATTCACTCCAATGATCTATTAATATCCCTTCTAAATCAATCAGACAAAAATCATCAAAAATTTGCCAAGTGCCATTATATTCATCTATTTTTTGACATCTCTTTTTAACTTTTTTTAAAAGACTTTTCAAAGCAGGATTAAAAACCTCTTCGCTAGATTTAAACCAATCATCATCTAACTTATTATACAAATTTGCTATTTTTACTGCTAAAGTACTTCTTAGAGCATTTTCATAACATTGTAAAAGTAAAAAATTTGCTTGATGGTTTTTGTGTCTTTTGGAATAAATTTTCATAATTAGCTCAAACAAATCTTCGCATTTTTGATTTTTTTCTAAAATCTTTTGTGCTTCTTTGCAAGCTCCCCACAAATATCCAAAATGCAAAACATTAATCCCTTTTATCATTCTAAATTTAAAATTGATAAATAGCTTTTCTATTTTTTCATAGCTACTTACATCAAGCTCAAAAGACATTTTACTTCCTATTAACTCCATTTTAAAAAATTAATGATATAATTTTAGAAGTTTAGAGGGCTAACTTGCCGGTAGCTGCAAGGTACTCTTAAATGAGAGGCTACTCTAAATTCCTATTACATCCATGCTTTTCCTAGTTAAAATTCTCTAATAAATCTTTAAAAACTAAATACAATTTTTCAAGCTCTTCTATACTCACTCTTTCATCAATTGCATGAATTCTATCATTGCACACGCCAAATTCTACCACCTTCACACCAAACTCAGCAAAATATCTCGCATCACTTGTACCACCTTTGGTGTTAAGTTCTGGCACTACTTGAGTGATTTTTTGCACACTTTCATTTAGTTTTTGTACGATTTTAGAGTCACTTTGTGTTAAAAAAGGCTTTGAACTTTGATTTATGCTCAACTCATAATCAAGTCCTTCACAAGTCTTTTCTATATAAGCTTTTACATCTTCTAAGCTAGTTTGTGGAGAATTTCTTACATTAAACATCAATTTTAAATCATTTGGGGTTACATTGCACACTTCCATACCACCGCGTATATCAGTAATAACGATTTTAGATGGTGCAAATACCTCATCACCTGGATCAAGATCAAATCCTGCTAAAAATTTCAAAGCAGAAGCAAAATTATGCACAGGATTAATGCATTTTTGCGGGTATGCTACATGACCTTGCTTACCTTTGATAAGTAATTTTGCATTGATAGAACCACGACGCCCTATTTTAATACTATCTCCAAATTTTTTATCACAGGTTGGCTCAGCAACCACAGCAAAATCAGGTAGCATATCTTTTTCTTGCATAAATTTAAGCACTTCAAGCGTACCAAATTTAGCCTCGCCTTCTTCATCGCTTGTTAAAATCAGTGAAATTCTTCCTTTGAAATTTTCTACCTCCTTAACTGCACACATAAAAGCAGCCACGCCACTTTTCATATCTTGCGCACCTCTTACATAAATAAATCCATCTTTTTCTAAAGGCTCAAAAGGATCACTGCTCCAACCCTCTCCTGCAGGTACTACATCTACATGCCCACCAAAAGCTAAATGCTCGCCATTATCACTAAATTTTTTAGTCAGCAAAAGATTTTTCACACCTTCTTTTTCTATAAAAAAAGCTTCAAAATCACTTAACTCCACTGCAATATAATTTAATGCTCCATCATCATCTGAGGTGATGGATTTAAATTTGCTCAATTCTTTAAAAATTTCAACTACTTGCATGTTCTATCCTATAAAAGCTTTATACAGCATAGAAAGAGCAAAATACTCTAAAATAAATGCTGAAAAAAGATTAATGTAAAATATATGTTTGTTTTTTACAAGTGCTTTGAATTTAGACACAAAAAACGATAGAGTAAAAATCCAAAACACAATAAAACCAACCAAACCAAAAAGCAAGGCAAAAGAGTTTTTACTCTGCATGCTAAGCCCTGCTACACTCAACCAAAAGCCTATAACATAAGGATTTGTAACATTTAAGAAAAATCCTTTGCTAAAACCTTTTAAAGGATGTGTTTTATTTACCTTGTTAAGATCGACTTTTCTTGTTTTTCTTAGCATTAAAAATACCATAAAACTCAAAAAGAAAAAGCCAAAAACCGCTAGTATTTTATAAAAAAATTCATTATTTGCAAAGCTTAAAAGCCCAAGATTAATCAAAATCAAAAAAAGTATATCAGCACTTAAAGCACCGAGCCCAACGCAAAAAGCATTTTTAAAAGAAGACAAAGCAGTATTTAAGATCAAAATATTCACAGGTCCAAAAGGCACAGACACACCCATACCTAAAACTATACCTTGTAAGATTACTTCTAACATTTTGCTTCCAAGAAATTTTCTATATCGGTTTTGATTTTATCAATAGCCGTGCAAACATCTTCTATATAAACTTTTGTGAAATTACTTTCTAAATATTTATCCTCATCAAGATTGTTTAATATACTTTGCTTACATACTCTTGCATACTCTTCCACGGGTAAAACCTGCCCGCTTGTGCCTATACATACAAATAAATCACAATTTTGTAATTTTTCATATAAAATTTTATAATTTGGTGCCATTTCTTCAAACATCACGATATTGTGCCTTACACTTTTGCTTTGACATTTAGGACAAATTTTATCATCACTACTTTCATAGTCTATGTTAAAAATATTTTCACACTCTAAACACCTAAGCTCAGGTAAAAAGCCATGCAAATGCACCACTTCTTCACAACCTGCTCGCTCTAATAAATCATCTACATTTTGCGTTAAAATGCTAATTTGTTTTGGAAATTTTTGTTTTAATAAAGCGATGATTTCATGTGCGTGATTTGGCTTAACACCAGCTAACTCTTTTCTTCTTTTATTGTAAAATTCCAAAACTTTTTTAGGATTTTTTCTAAAGCCAGTTGCAGAGCAAACTTCCATCACATCATGCTCTTCCCAAAGCCCACCACTAGCTCTAAAAGTCTTTATACCACTTGGAGCAGACAAACCTGCCCCGCTTAAAATCATCACTTGTTTCATTATTAAACCTCATTATTGTTTAAAGGTTTTACTATAATTTTACTTAAAGCTTAACCACCTTAGCACCAAAACCACCTTGATTAATCGGAGCATCATTAAAGCTTTTTACACTTTTGTGAGCTTTTAAAAACTCTTTTACCGCAAAAGCTAGTTTTCCTGTGCCTATACCATGATAAACTATCACCTCATCAAAACCCACTATCAAAGCATCAGAGATAAATTTATCTAATCTTTCAAGCGCCTCATCACTTCTTAAGCCGTGTAAATCTAAAGTCATATTCAAAGCACTTGGACGGGTTATATTGACACTTGATTTTACCTTTTGTGTAGGGTTTTGATTGCTTTTTTTAAGAAGCTTTAATGGCACACGCAAACTCAAACCATCGCTTTGAATCATCGCATCATTTTTTGAAATTGCAGTGATTTTACCTTTGATTTTTTCATATTTAACAAAATCCCCTACTCTAAGCTCTTCATTTTGCTCCATACTTGGTAAAACAATACTTTTTTTAAGTTCATTGGCTTTGTTTAAACTTCTTTGTTTTTCTTTAATATCTTTTAGATTTATCGTTTTTTTAGCTTCTTCTATGGCTTTGTGGTATTTAAACTCTAAATTAGAAATAAGCTTTTTAAATTCTTGCTCATTTTTTTCTTTTTGATCTTTAAGTGAAAGTAAAATTTCATCTACTTTGACTTCTTTTTTTTCAAGCTCTTCATTTTTCTTGCGTAAAGAAAGTTCAAGATTGATATTTTTACTTACCATTTCTTCTAAATTTTCTTTATCTTCTCCATAAAGCTTTTTAGCATTTTGCACTAAATTTGCACTTATGCCATATCTTAAAGCCGTTTCAAATGCATAAGATTTACCTATAGTGCCTTTTAAAAACTCATATTTTGGACGTGATAATTCCTCATCATACAAAGCAGTGATAAGTTCTACTTGTGAATTTTTAGCCAAAAGCATAGCAAGGCGTTTATGGTGGGTTGTAATGATGATTTTATTATCTTGTTCTAAAAGCTTAGAAATAAGCTCAGTATATAAACACGCAGCTTCTTCAAAATCTGTTCCAAGCTCTATCTCATCAACCCCTAATAAAACATTTTTCTTACCCAAAAGCTTAGAAAAATGCAACATTCTTCCTGCAAAAGTAGAAATATCATTTTTTACATTTTGTGGATCTTCTAAAATCGCATCAAATTCTTTGAAATTGCCTATTTGGCTTTTTTGTGCGTTAATTTTCATAGGAAGCAAATGCTTTGCAAGTAAAGCTGCACTTAACATTCCTTTTAAAAGCATAGACTTACCACCTGCATTTACACCTGTGATGATTAAAACTTTTTTATTAAATTCTATATTAACAGTTTTTGCATTTTTTAAAGCCGGATGTGCGAAGTTATATAAGCTTAAATTATTAGAACTATCAGCTAAAACAAACTCATAATCATGTTTTTTAGCCATCAAAACTCTAGCGCTATAATGATCAAATAAATCAAAAGCATTATTGATAAATTTCAAAAACATCAAATTTTTATAAAAAATCAAGCTGATTTTTTTAGCATACTCATAAAAAATTTCTTCTTTAGCATCTTTGATTTCATCTATTTGACTTTGGATTTTTTCTACGCTTAAAGGCACCACATAAAACCCACCGCCACTACTTCTACCTATGATTTTTGCTTTTAAGACATGATTAAACCCACCGCGTAAAAGCAAGGCCTCCATACCATTGATAAGATGGATTTGCGTATCAATCAAATATACACTAAGATTTTTAGTATATGTGAGTTTTTTAAACTCAGCTACCAAGCTTTCTTTTTTTATCTTTAGAGCTAAATTTAGATTAACAAGTCTTTCATCAACACTTTCTTTAATCTCACCCTTTTCATCAAAATACTCAAAAAGCTCTAAAATAGCCTGTGGAATTTCTATTTTTAAAAGCCATTCTTTTAAACTTTCTTCAAATTTTAAGCCCTTTAAGTATCTAAAATACATACAGATTTTAATAAATTCAAAGCTTTGGCTTAAATGTAAAATTCCTTGCTTGCTAAGATGAGTTAAAGCACCATTTAGCTCTTCTATCATAGGTGGAGGATTAAAATCAATCAGTGAAAGCTCATTGATTCTTTTATAATGAAGCTTGCTATCACCTTGTAAAAAAATTTCTTTATCTCTTGCAAAAAGCCCCCTAAAATCTTCTATATAGCCATCTAAATCTAACTTTTTAAAAAATTGCTCTTGCATTATTTATCTACCTTGCAATCTTTTATATCAAAAACATAGGCTTTAAATTGTTTATTTTTACCATTTGAAATAAAACTTTGCGTTCCATGTTCAAAGTTAAAATACTCTTTAGTGATATTAACATCTTTGCAAATTAGACTTTGTCCTTGTAAGAATGCATTGAGTGTTTCTTTTTTTAAAATACCACTTCTTGTGGCACTTAACTCAAATTTAATCGCAAAGGCAATCATCAAAATCAACACTAAAATCAAAAGATAATTACTAATCTTACCTATTTTTTTACGCAAAAAAATGAAAAAAAGTAAAATCGCAAAAAAAGCTAAGACATATAAAAAAATCTTAAACATACTTGCCCCTAAGCTTTGTGCTTATATCTCCTGCACCAAAACCAACTACCAAGCCATTTTCAATCAACTCATCATCAAGATAAATAGCACTTTCTTCTCTCTTGATTTCTTTTATAAATTTAGCTTTTGGAAAGTATTTTTGCATATTAATCTCTATTTTAGCTTCTCCTGCTGCATACACAGGTAAAATATAAAGCTCATCAACATTTGCTAAAACCTCGCTAAAATACTCTATATTTGCACTTAAACGCGTGTAGCGGTGAGGCTCAAAAATAGCTATGATTTTTTCATATCCAGCTAGCCTTGCATACTCATTTGCTGCTTTAAGTGTTGTTTTGATTTCTGTTGGATGGTGCCCATAATCATCAATCAAAGCCATATTTTTATTTGCAAATAAAATATCAAATCTTTTTTTAATCCCTTGATATTTTAAAAGCTTAGTTTTTAGCTCTTCTGTGCTTATAAATTCACTCGCAGCCAAAATAGCCAAAGCAGCGTCCATCGCCACATGCTCACCCATACCAAAAACGCTAAATTCGCCTAAATCTTTAAGCGTAAAATAGGTTTTTGGCTTAAAATTTTCCACTTTCATATAAATATTTGTGATATCTTTGCTTGGGTAAAGCTTTTTTGCATTATTTAAATTTAAACTTGACAAAAACTCATCTTCAGCATTAATCACTTGAATTTTAGACAAACGCAAAAAGTCTTCATAAGCTTTGTATAATTTTGAAAGATCATTTCCATAATGATCTAAATGTTCTGCTTCAACATTAGTCACTATAGCTAAATAAGGATTTGAGTTCAAAAAAGAACTGTCACTCTCATCAGCTTCAAAAATAAGATTTTCGCTTTCTTTATAAAGCATATTGGTGCCACTTTCTTTCAACACTGCACCAATAATAACAGAAGCTTCTATCAAGCTTGCTAAAATGCTTGAAGTTGTGCTTTTACCATGGGCTCCCGCAACCGCAAAAACTCTTTTGTCTTTTAAAATCATAGGCAGGGCTTCTTTTCTTGAAAGCGTTGTGATGTTTTGTTTTTTTGCACTGATTAATTCCTCATTATCTTCTTTGATAGCAGCTGAATACACCACTAAATCCACATCTTTGACATTGTCTTTATGATGAGGAATTTTTATATTTATACCTTCTTTTTCTAATTCTTTTGTGATTTTACTTTCTTTGATATCAGAACCACTAATCTTAAAGTCTTGTTCTTTTAAAAATCTCGCCAAAGCTGAAATTCCAATACCACCTATACCTATAAAATGAATTTTTTGCATTCTTGCCTCAAATTTTTTGAAAATTTAAGGCAAAATTCTATCATTTGTTTACTAAAAATAAAATATAAACTTTTTAATGAGTATTTATTTTATCCTGATATAAATCACATAGCCACATCAAAATATTTACACAATCTTATATAAATTACTAATACTAAAACTACTTTATATTTAATTTAGTATTAATATAACAATATTAAAATAAAAATATTAAGTTTAAATTAATTTAAAAAAATAAAATTGCAAAATATTTTATAAATAAATAAGGAGTAAAATTTGATCAATCCACTAAAAGTTTTTAGCACTATAAATCTAGTGTGGCTTATAAGACATTATGTGTTTGCAGCATGTATTTTTTTATTTTACCACTCCACTATCTAGCAGCATTTCATTTTTTATTATGTTAGGAATTAATTTTTATTATTTCCTTTTGCATGTTTTGTATGGAAAGAACTAAAAAATATACTGCTTGGAGATAATGTATTTTTTATCAATACTCTTTTTTTAATCATTGCAAAAATAGTTATAAAATTTTTATTATTTATGCTTGTCTTGCCAATTGGAATAATAGGATTTTCAATTCTTTGGTTTATAGTTAATAAACAAAATAGTTAAATCCAAATTTACTATATTAAATTGTTAATTCTAACAAATTATACTTTATATTAAAAGTATAATTTGTGTTTTAAAATATAAACTATTCTTCATAATTTTTCAAAAGCTTATCAAAGCCCCATAAATTTCTAGCTTCATTTGCCTTACTAACTTCCACTACAAGCATTTCTTCTTGATCGCCAAGTTGCTCTTGCACTTCGCCAAAAGCATTAATAAAAAAGCTATCTCCATAAAATTTCCACTCATTTTCTTGCTTTAAATTACCTATACGATTAACCCTTAAAATGCTTGTTGAGTTTAAAAAGGCTCTTGTTTTTAAAAGTTCTAGCCATCTTTGATTACTTTCAAAAGTACTAGCTGTGGGAATGATGACTAAGTCTATCTTTTTTTTCATGATCATTTGCCAAAAGATATCAAAATGTGCCTCAAAGCCAAAAAGCAAAGCACATTTTAAGCCCTCATGTGTGAAAGTAAAAAGTTTAAGCTTATCAGCTTTTTTATTGTTAAAAAATTTTTCTTCATTCCAGTGTGCATAAGGCATTAAAATTTGTTGCTCATACACTTTTACATTTTGTGGACCTACTTTTAAGCATAGTTTTTTTAAACCATCATTTTCAACACTTATGAAAGGTGCAATAATATTTAAATCATATTTTTTAGCAAGTTTTATCAAGCTTGCTTTTTTACTTTGACTTTGTTCTTTGATCATACTTTTTGGCATAGTTTTTAGCTCACTAAAAAAGCTATTTAAAACATACTCGCCCAAAACCACCAAATTCGCACCACTTTCCTTAGCAGCTTTTAGATAATAATCAAGCCTTGATTCACTCAAAGCCAAAGTGGGAAATTGTAAAGCTACAACACTACTCATCTACTTGCTCGATTTCTAATTTAGCATTTTCAAGCATAGTTCTTGCTTGCTTGATACTTTTTAAACCTTCTTTATAAATTTCTACGCAAGTTTTAAGGTCCAAATCTTTATCATTAAGTTTTTCCAAAGAAAGCTCGGCTTGTTTGATATGATCTTCAAATTCCATTAATTACTCACCTTATAATTTGGTGCTTCAGCAGTGATAGTTACATCATGCACATGGCTTTCTTTTAATCCTGCTGCAGTGATTTCTACAAATTCAGCTCTTTCTTGGAAAGCTTTGATATCTACTGCACCTACATAACCCATAGAAGATCTAAGCCCACCTAAAAGTTGATGTACTACACTTTTTATACTTCCTACATAAGGCACCCTACCTTCAATACCTTCAGGTACAAGTTTATCTTGAGCTGTACCTTCTTGGAAATATCTATCTGAACTACCTTTTTGCATAGCACCTAAGCTTCCCATGCCACGATAACTCTTATATTGTCTTCCTTGATAAGTAAATAACTCACCTGGACTCTCATCAGTTCCTGCCAAAAGTGAACCTATCATCACACTACTTGCTCCTGCTGCGATAGCTTTTGCAATATCACCTGAGTATTTTATACCCCCATCAGCGATTACTGGCACGCTGTATTTACTCGCTTCTATTGCACATTCATCTATAGCTGAAATTTGAGGTACACCCACACCTGAAACAATACGAGTGGTGCAAATACTACCAGGTCCTATACCTATCTTAACAGCGTCTGCACCTGCTTCACATAGATCTTTAACTGCTTTAGCACTTGCAACATTTCCTACTATCACATCTACATTAAATTCAGCCTTAATTGCTTTTAATGTATCAATAATCCCTTTAGAATGTCCATGCGCACTATCCATTACTATAACATCAACTTCAGCTTCTACTAAAGCCTTTACGCGATCAAGCTGACCCACACCCACGGCTGCAGCCACTCTTAATCTTCCATAAGCATCTTTATTTGAATTTGGATATTCTTTGCGTTTTTTCAAATCTTTTATAGTGATTAAACCTTCTAAGCGATTATTTTCATCTACGATTGGAAGTTTTTCTACTTTATTAGTAGAGAAAATCCTTTCTGCATCATCTAAAGTAGAGCCTTTTTTAGCAGTGATTAAAGGCATTTTTGTCATTACATTTTCTACTAAATTATCAAAGTTAGTTTCAAATCTTAAATCGCGATTAGTTAAAATTCCTATTAAAATTTTATTCTCATCTACCACAGGAACGCCTGAAATTCTATATTCAGCCATGAGTTCTAGCGCTTCTTTAACACTTGCTTTAGGTCCTATATAAATAGGATCCATAATCACGCCACTTTCACTTTTTTTAACTCTTTTTATCTCTCTAACTTGTGAAGCTATGTCCATATTTTTATGGATTACCCCTATGCCACCAAGCCTTGCCATCATAATAGCTGCTCTATGTTCAGTAACTGTATCCATAGCAGCTGAAATCAAAGGCATATTTAAGGTGATATTTTTTGTAAGTCTTGTTTTAATATCTACTTCTTTAGGTAAAACCTCAGAATATTGAGGGACTAGTAAAACATCTTCAAAAGTCAAAGCGCGTTTTATGATTTTCATAATTTTTCCTTTATTTGTTTTTGATAATTTCTTCCAAGCTCAAAGCACCATCTAATAAAGTTTGCTCATCATAAGCTTTACATATAAGTTGAGCAGAAATACTAAGTCCATTTTCATTTTTTCCTACTGGCACACTAATGCCACCAAGTCCTGCTAAATTCACTGAAATAGTAAATACATCTTCTAAATACATTTGCACTGGAGTTTTTATATCGTTAAAACCAAAAGCAACGCTTGGAGCAACTGGCATAAAAATCAAATCACAATCGTTTAAAATTTCTTCATATTTTTGCTTGATAAATCTTCTAGCCTTTTGTGCTTTGATGTAGTATGCATCATAATAGCCACTACTTAAAACAAAGGTTCCTAGTAAAATTCTTCTTTTTACTTCCTCACCAAAACCTTCACTTCTGCTATTTACATACATTTGGCTAAGATTGTCACATTTTTCACTTCTTCTACCATATCTTACGCCATCATAACGGCTTAAATTTGCACTTGCTTCAGCTGCTGCTATGATATAATAAGCCGCAACATCAAATGTAGAATCCATTAAGTCTTTATAAACAATCTCATGGCCATTTGCTTTTAACATATCTATAGTTTTTAATAAGGCTTGTTTTACATCATCATTAGTTTGCTCTATATAGTTTTTAATCACAGCTATTTTTAGCTTTTTATTTGCATTTAGTTTTGGTGTAGTTGGCTCAAAAGCTATGTTTGCACTTGTGCTATCTTTTTCATCATAGCCTGCAATAGCATCATATAAAATCGCAGCATCTTCAACATTTTGCGTTAAAACTCCTATTTGATCAAGGCTTGAAGAATACGCTGCTAAACCATACCTGCTAACTCTTCCATAACTTGGCTTAAACCCAACACAACCACAAAAAGCAGCAGGTTGCCTTACTGAACCACCTGTATCTGAACCCAAACTTGCTAAAGCTATCCCTGCAGCAACCGCAGCAGCACTCCCCCCGCTACTTCCACCTGGAACTTTAGTATTATCAAGCGGATTTAAAGTCTTACCATAAAAAGAAGTTGCACTTGTACTTCCCATAGCAAACTCATCCATATTACATCTTCCAAATGGAGTAAAATTATTTTTGCGTAAATTTACAATAGCGCTTGCATCATAAGGAGCCACATAGCCTTGTAAAATTTTAGAACCACAAGTTAATTCCCAATCTTTTACACTAATATTATCTTTTATAGCTACTGGTACGCCAGTATCTGAAGTGCTTAAGTCTTTATTTAAAAACTGCTCTACATAAGCACCTAAATGCTTTTGCTGATGTGCTTTTTCATTTAATTCTTTTTTTAGATTTTCTAATTCTTCATTTGAAAATTTCAAAGCTTCTTTTAAAGTTACCATTATTTATCCTTAAATTTTTTAACCAAATAAAACAAAAAAAGCGTGATAAATAAAAAGCTCAATAAAGTAATCACTACCACGCTAAAAGGTAAAGCTTGCTCAAACATTTTTTGCTTTTTCCACACTATTACATCTTGGACATAAACATTCTTCTTCTTTTGCTAAAAATTTCCAACATCTTGGACACTTGTGCAATAAAGAACGCACTATTTTAAAACTATGATCATCTATTTTAAACTCACTCAAAGTTTCTTTATCATCTAAGCTTTCTACTGAGCTTACCATAAACCAATCAGCTACTTCTTCAATATCTTCACTCAAAAGCTCATTTGCACTTGTTTGCAAGCTTAACTCTAAGGTTGATTTGATGATTTTGTTTTTTTTTAATACATCTACAAGCTCAAAGAATTTTTCTCTTGATTTTATAAATAAATCATCTTCGATTTTATACTCATAATCAAAGCCATTTTTTAATACCAAATCAAACACATCTTTAGCATTTTCTTTAATAGCCACATTTGCATGTTCTAAAGCTTCATCTATAGTGTAAGTTAAACTTGGAGCTAAAAGCGCAAAAAGCTTTCTAGCTATTAGCACCATAGCACTTTGCGCGCTTACTCTTTTTGTATCATCTTTTGTATTACAATACAATCTATCTTTGCACACATCTAAGTAAATTCCACTTAAATCCGCACTTAAGAAATTTAAAAGCACACTAAAGCCTTTTGCAAACTCATATTTTTCAAAAGCAGCTTCACATGCTTCAAAAGCAACTTTTGCACGCATTAAAATCCACTTATCTAAAAGTGTGAAATTTTTTGTTTCTAAAAATTCCATATCATTAGTATTTGCAAGTAAAAATCTTATAGTATTTCTTATCTTTCTATACTGCTCGCTTACTTGTTTTAAGATATTGTCTGAAATTTTTAAGTCCGTTGAATAATCACTAAGCATTATCCAAAGTCTTAAAATTTCTACCCCATAATTTTTAGCTACATTTTGAGGTAAAATCACATTACCCTTAGATTTACTCATTTTTTGACCCTTTTCATCTACGGTAAAGCCATGAGTAAGTATGTTTTTATATGGGGTTTTGTGATTGATCGCGGTAGAAATTAAAAGTGAGCTTTGAAACCATCCACGGTGCTGGTCACTTCCTTCAAGATACATTGAAGCTTGATATTCTCCTGCATCATATCTTGCTGAGTTTAATACTGCTTCCCAAGTGCTACCACTATCAAACCAAACATCTAAAATATCATAAACTTTTTCTAAATTATTTGGATCATATTTGCTATTTGGCGGTAATAAATCTTTTATTTCTAAATCCCACCACGCATCAGCTCCATTTGCTTCAAAAATTCCCACCAAATGATCTAAAACATCATCATCAAAAATCACTTCTTTGGTGTTTTTATCTCTAAAAAATGCGATAGGCACACCCCAATCTCTTTGTCTTGATATACACCAATCAGGGCGATTTTCTATCATAGAACTAAGTCTTTTTACCCCACTTTCTGGGTAAAATTTCACATTATTTAATTGCTCTAGTGCTAGCTCTCTTAAAGATTTTCCATCTAATTTTTTCTCATCCATTAAAATAAACCATTGTTTTGTGGCTCTATAAATAACCGGTTTATGTGTTCTCCAACAAAATGGATAAGAATGTATAAATTTAGAACTTTCAAGCAAAGCTTCGCCAAGCAATTCTAAAATACGCTCATTTGCTTTAAAAATATGAAGTCCTATAAACTCATTTAATAAATGCTCTGGCAAAAGCCCTTTAGCTCTTAGTGTTTCATCATAACACCCACCATCATCTACTGGCATAATCACTTCAATGCCATATTTTAAGCACACATAATAATCATCCTCACCATGACCTGGTGCAGTATGTACAAGCCCTGTTCCACCTTCCATTAAAACATGATCGCCTAAAATAAGAGTGGATTTTCTTTGATTAAGTGGATTAATAGCACTTAAATTTTCAAATTCAAAACCTAAAAGTTCTTTTTGAATTTTTCCTTGAGTGAAGTTTTTATTAATCATATTTTCAAGCAAGGCTTTAGCAAAAATATAACCTTCTTCAGTGATAACATATTTTTCATTTGGATTTAAAGATATAGCTTGATTTGCCGGTAAAGTCCAAGGCGTGGTAGTCCAAATGACTGCTTTAGCTTTTTTTACACCTAGCTTTTCAAGGGAAGTTTTATCAAGCTCAAAAGCTACAAAAATAGAATAATCTTCTTTGTCTTCATACTCTACTTCAGCTTCTGCTAATGCACTCTTAGCAGCCCAACTCCAAAAAACAGGCTTACTTCTTTCTAGCAAAAGTCCTTTTTTAGCGATTTTACATAAAGCTTTGTAAATATCTGCCTCAAAAGCATTTTTCATAGTCAAGTATGGCTCATCCCAATCAGCAATCACACCCAAAGACTTAAATTCATCTCTTTGGATATTTACAAATTCTCTCGCATGCTCTCTGCAAAACTCACGAATTTCTTTTTTGCTTAAACTTTGCTTTTTATCTTTAAGTTTAACTTCAACTTGCTGTTCTATCGGTAAACCATGACAATCCCAACCAGGAGTAAAACGCACTTTTTTACCTTGAAAATAATGCATTTTAATGATGATATCTTTTAAAATTTTATTTAAAGCATGGCCAATATGCAAATGTCCATTAGCATAAGGAGGGCCATCATGTAAAGTAAAACTCTCGCTTATTCCTTGTCTTTTTTGTTTCATTTTTTCATAAGCATAGTTGTTTTCAAACCACTTGCTAAAACGCTTAGGCTCAAGCTCTGCTAAATTTGCACGCATTGCAAAAGTCGTATTTGGAAGCAATAGCGTATCTTTATAATCCATATAATCCACCTTGAAAAATTTAAAAATAGTAAATTCTACTTAAAATACTTTTAATTTGCACTTATTTTTTTGTTATAATCGCAATAAAAAAAGGAAAATCATGAAACATCTCATCATCATTATAGGCAATGAAATTATTATTAATGAAAATTATATGCGTTATATACAAGAAGAATACAAAAAGCAGTTTTTAGAGCTTCATGAGTTAAAATTTATAAACAAACCTGATAAAGAACTTCCTTTTTTACTTGAAAAACTTTCTAAAGAATATAGCTATATAACCATTTTTAGCATTAGCGAATACTATGCAACCATAGCTAAAATCATAGCAACCTTAAATGATGATGTTTTAATCTTAGAAAATGATACCCTAGTACCTTCAAAAGCTTTGCGTGAAAAAAATTCCTTTTTAAGTTCTTTTGAGCAATGCCATATTAATTTATTAAATATAAATATAGAGCAAAAATTGCCTTTGATTTTGCAAAATCCTGAACTTGACTATGCGTATTTTTGTCTTTTAGATATAGATGAAATGAGTGCAAATATCTTACTTAGCACACTTACTACTTCTTTTGAAATTCAAACTTGCTCAAGTGCATTATTAGATAATCTCATTTGCATTAGAGCAAGTGCTAGTCAATATGGAAAACTAGAAGGATTTTTAAAAGGGGTTTTCAAACTTTTTGCAGGAAAAGTATTTTTAGGAAATGATCCTATTAAATTTATAGCCAAAAAACTTTTAGAAAAAAACTTAAAAATTTCCTTTGCAGAAAGTTGCACCGCAGGACTTTGTGCTTCAAAATTTGCTGAAAATTCAGGAATTTCTAATGTGTTTGAGGGTTCTTTGATCACTTATTCTAATCGTTTAAAAAATTCTTGGCTTGGGGTGAGCAATGATACTTTAGAAAGTGTTGGGGAATATTCTGATCGTTGTATTTATTTTATGTTAAAAGGGGTTTTTAAAACCACAAATTGTGATTTTGCTTTAGCGCTTAGTGGGGTAGCTGGAGAAGAAAATGATAAAAATACCAAAGCAGGCACCATCTACATAGGAGCTATGTATAAAGATGGAACCTTTTTACAAGAATGCATTCATATACAAGGCAATAGAAACTATACAAGAGAGCAAGCTAGTTTGGCTGCATATTGTTTAATGCTTAGATTAAAACCTGAAATTTTCTTTGGTGTTTAATTATAAAAACGGTGTAGTTAAAAATACACCCCACCACTTAAATACAATTTCATTCTATGTTCATCATCATATTTATACTGATGAACTGCTCTTGCTGCATCAAGCTTTATATAATACTCATTAGCTTTATTATAAAGTATTTGTAAGCCTACTGCATCTAAAAAATGCTCATCTGCTAATCTATCCCCTGAAGCTTTTTCATACCAAGCATAACCTACATCATAAAAGGGAGTAAAATAAAAATTAGTATTTGGTATATTTATTCTTATACCAAAGTTAGCTACTATGGTATTATCTCCATCTCCTTCTCCATTATCATAAGCTCTTACTCCATAAGCTCCACCTAAAGATGAACTCTCAGAAGAATCTAATTCAAAATTTCCTAATACCTTTTGATAGTTTATATTTAAAGTATGAGTAATATACTCATTAATACTATAATAATTATTCAAACTAGCATTGAGTTTTCTAAACCAACCAAAGCCTTTGCTTTCATTTTTAAAATAATTATCTTCTATAAAAAGTCCATCATCATTAACCTTACCTATACTTATCTTAGCACTATAACTTAAGGTATTATTCTCAAAGCCTCTAAATAAACCTTCTAAACCTACACTACCTACATTAGAATTTTTATTTGCTATATATGAAAATGGTGTATAAGCGAAAGCTTTATCATTTAAAGTTTTATGATAAATACTAGAAGTAAAGTATAAAGATGAATTAGTATTAATCCATACAGGATAAGAAAAGTCTATACCTATACTTTTTGAAATTCCACTAAAGCCAACTTCTTGATAATCTCCACCTAAAGAATAATTTCCTTTTGATACACTTGGAGTAATTTTTAAATTTCCTAAAAAGAAAGTATAACTAGCCCCATAGTTAATTTGTTTTTCATTGCTTGATTGTAAGTAAAAATTATAATAATCTCCCATATTAAATATAGAATTAAATCCCATACTAATACCAGCTCTAATATCCCCTGCACTTTTAATACCATAATTATCAGCATATAATAATACATTAGCCTTAGTATCAGGAACTACTTCTATAACTATATCAGTTTCTCCTACATTCTCTCCTGCTTGTAAGCCTGCTAGGGTTTGAATGCCATACATTTCATTGACTTTATACACACTATCTTCTATTAATTTAGTAGAGATGATTTTACCTTTGATTCTTTCATTAAGCTTACTTTCTATGAAATAATCTTTTATAGTAGTTTTATTCTTTATTATATACTTACCTAATGTTCCTAAGGCTATGTTTATTTGCACACTATCTTCAAATTCTTGTTGGGGTACATAAGCTGTTGCAGCAGGATAGCCATTAACTTGGAAATAATAAGCAATAATATTAGATATATCTTGTAAATCTTGCAAGCTAAATTTTCTAGTGCTAAACTCACTAATGAGTATTTGCAAATCATCTTCTTTAATACCTAGCTTTTCAAAGCTAGTATTTTCATTAGTGATAACAAATTTGTATTTGGTTATTACTTCTTTAGCGGTGGTAGTATTAGTTTGATTACTTGAGTTAGTAGAGTTATTATTAGAACTATTGTTTGTTTGTTTATTTGGATTACTTGTATTATTGTTGGTATTGGTTTGATTGTTTAATTTGGTAGTGTTATTATTAAAACTATGATTGTTTGAAGCATTATTGGTATTAAAGCTATTATTAGTTGAATTAAAATTATTGTTTGTTTGATTATTTATACTAGAGTTAGTGTTAGTTTTGTCATTGTTTGTGTTAGTGTTAGTTTGGTTATTTAGGTTGGTAGTGTTGTTATTAGTTTGATTGTTAGTTTCCTCATTAGTTTCATCTTCTTGATTTAGCTTTTCTTTTAATTCTTTCTTTTTTTCTTCAAAGTCTTTTTTAGCTTCTTGAGTTTTTTTATAATCATCTTTAGTTTTTAAATTTTCTTTGATAGCTTTGTTTTGAGGGAGATTTCTATCAGGGGATAGTTCTATAACCTTTTCTATATCATTTTTAGCTATGATAATACTTCCATTATTAGCATAGACTAAAGAGCTAATTGCTATAATACAAAGAGAGAGTTTTTTCATGATTTTACCTTAATTTATAATAACACTTGATTTAGATTAATTGTAATTTAAGAATTGATCAATAGTAAATTTCAATAATATCTACAACTATAAATACTAGGATAACCTAGTACTTATATTTTATATATCACTTACTACACAAGGATTCATAGTTTTAAATCCATCATTAACTATGCAAGTTACTGCTCTTTTTCTCGTGACAGCCTTATCTACATCTTTTTCTTTTCTAATTTTTTTTATCACAAGTCCACCATCTGATTTCAAATTATCGCTAGTTGATAAATAAATATTATTTTCTATAAAAGGTAAATCTTTTTTAGATTTTTCTTTTTTCACTGGAGTGCTTGGTTGAAGTTCTGTCCACGGAATTTCTTTTTTCGCGTGTTGCAATGCAAGCTGTGCTAATTTTGGCGTATATATATCTTGCTTAACATCTCCTATTATTTCAAAACCTCCTTTTGAGATAGTATATTCTATTTTATTTTTTATAGGGCTAATATCCAATTGAGAAACAATATCTTTTTGTTGCTGATTTAATTTGCTAATATTTTCTGCCAAAATATTGATTTTTTTGAAATCAATATTTTCACTACTAGCTAAAGCATTATATTCTCTTTCATTTTCTTGAATTTTTGTTTTTATTTCTTGTAGTTGATTTGTTAGTATTATAGATTTATCAAGAAAATCTTTCAAATCTTTCTTTAATAAAGCGAATATAAAATCTTTTTTAGAAATCACATTAGCAGTATTATCTAACAATTTTTCAAAAGTTTCATTTTGATAAATTTTTTCTTTATTAGCACCCTTTAAACCATTTTCTTGATAAGCATCTATAAATTCCAAACTCTGAACTATCTTCAAAGCTTCTTCTTTATTGTTTTCATTATCTTTTAAAAAATACTTAGACACGAAATCAATTTTCTCATCTTCACTCATCTGTTTATAATCTTTTTCTTTAAGCATATCATCTAGCGAGCTAATATAAAATCTATAATATTGACTTGCAATATCATTAATAGCATAATTTTCAATACTACTTTGAAAAGAATCATCTTTGAAAAGCATAGCTTCTTTGTTTAAAATAGCATTTAAATCTAATTCTAAAGCTTCTTTAAGTTCATCTTTTTTCTCATTTAAAGCAAAAGTAAGATAATTATGATTGTCTTTTAAAAATTGCTTATTAGAGTATTCTAACAATTTTTGTTTATATTCTTTATAAGCTTGCGTTTGATCGCTGTATTCTCTCACACTAAATTTTATATGCGGAGAATGCTTTCCTTGTAAAAAATTTTTAGGCGCCCACATAAAAATATTTTCATGGGTTTTTTGATTTTTATCATTTGCTCCAATATCAAAATACCCAGTTACTGCAATTTTTTCTAATTGAAATGCTGTGATTTTTGATTGAGGTGTATAAAAAATATAAATATTATAAAAATCATCAAAAGGATTATACATACCTACAAAGCCAGTTGCTATTGTTGCTCCATCTTTATTATGTCCTGTTCCTTCAGCAATAATTTCTCCAATATTATTTAAAATAATATTGTGAAAGTAATTCGACCCAGATATTGCCGTAAAACCAGAAGAATAGCTAAGTTCAGCTTTGTCTTTGGATATACTTTGAATTGTTTTTATATTATTTAAAGTTATACCGGCAAAATAATTTCCACTAGCACTTGCAGCAAATCCACTAGCAAAAGAATCATCCTGCTCAAAATCATGAGAGCTTTTTAAATAATGATCATATGTTCCTTTGTTATAAGATTGAATCAATCCTATATCATTTAAAGAAATATCTGTAAAGCTATTATAAGTTGGAGTGTTATTTTCTTTATATACATTTATAATCTCTCCGACAAATCCTCCTGATTTAGCACTTGCTTTATCCGTTACCGCACCTATATAACCAATATGATTTAAAAAAATATTATTAAAATCATATCTAGAATTTTGACTCAATGGAGAGGAATAAACAGCTCCACTAAATCCGCCTACTCTTGAAGTTTGTATTCCTTCTGCCTGAATACCGTTTATATTTAAAATTGTAATATTTTTAAATTTACTACTTTGTATTGATGGTAATTCATATTTTTTGCCCTTTTTTATCATAGGTAGAGAATCAATATTAGCTACATCAACAATATCCCCAACAAAACCTCCAACATAAGCATAATCTTTACCATTGCCTATAATTTCATTGATATTTTTTAAAACAATGTCTTCAACTTTAGCATCTTGCTCTATAAGTCCGACAACACCACCTGTATAAAGAATAGAATTTGTCGTATTTGCTTTAACATTACCATTCATATAATCTACATTGAAATTCTTTATATTAGCCCCATTACTTAAATTTCCAAAAATACCAACATAATTTTTATTGTTAGCCTCTATATTAATATTTTTTAAGGTAAATCCTTGGCCATCAAATGTTTTAGTAAAAGGATTTTTATTATCACCAATCATCATAGAAGTACAACCAAGACCATCTATACAATAATTAGCATAGTTTTGCCAATCTTTTCCTTCTTCGCCTTTGCCTTGATTGCCTTTAAAATTTATATTATTGGTAAGTCTATATTCGATATTTTTGCTAAAATCACTTTTATTTTCATTCCATCCTTTAGCAAAATGCCACCAATCCACATCAGAACTTATACCTATAAATTTATTATTTAAAAATTTTTCATTATTATGCTTTACTTCTATTTTGTTTCCAGTTTCATCTAAAGCATTATCATAATCTTGTTGTTTGTAATTAAAACTTTTAAAAGAAGATGGATTATAATAATATCCCGTAGCACCTAAATATAAAGAACCTTCATCTTTAGCAGTTATATGCAACTTATCTGTATTATTTAAGGTAGCAATATCAGCATGAGTTTCATTTCCAACTAAATATATATTTGTTTTTTTATCTTTATCTAAAGCTGCAATTTGATTAAAAGTTTTACTTTTAATATCAAAAGTTCCATATAATAAAACCTTATTCCCTATAAGCAATACATTATTAGCATTAATATTACCCATATTAACTACATTGCCTGCTTTTTGTGGTTTAAACACCGGTGAAAAAGTTAATCCATTATCAAATTTTTGCATCTTTGCAAACTTTTGTATATCCTCATCACCCATTGACGAAGTCGAAGCCACAAAGCGATTAGCATTGATAGTTCCTGTTTTAGTAATGATTACTCCATTAGGATTGATTAAAAAGACATTATTACCTTTTGCATTTAATACACCCTCTATGGTAGATTTACTTGTCCCATGAGCAATGTTTAGGTAGTTTTTATTGCTTCCATTAAAATTTACACTTTCACCTTTGCCTATGCTAAAGCCACCACCCCATTGTATGACTGAATTTGTTCCATGTCCATTAATATTTAAGGTATTGTCATTTGGTTTGTTTATAGTTCCACTAGTCCCATGAGTAAATTTACCTCCACTAGGTAAAGCCATTAGTGGAGAAAATAGCATTGATACAGTTATGCCTGAGAGTATGATGTGATTTGATAGTTTTTTCATGTTGGCTCCTTTTTGTGTATTATTTTTTTAATTTAAATTTACTACTATGCTTTTTGCATCTTTACTTACACTTAGAGTATATTTAGCTTTTTGAACTTTTGCTTTGATGTTTTTATGTAAGCTTTGATTGTTTTTAGTGATAGTTTCTAATAAGCTTTGTAAGTCTTTTTGATTTAAGTGTTTATTATTTGCATCTACAAAGCCTTTTTCACTTTGCATTAAAATAAAGCTTTTATTTTTTACATTATTGTTAGTATATACATTAATAGAACTATCTTTAGAAAGATTAATCACTTCTTTAGCATTTAAATAAGCTTTAGTATCATCTTTTAAGATAAAGCTATAATGATCAAAGTTATTAATAGTATTTGCTTTTATATTTGTATTTAATATTAAATGATTGTTAGTGCCATTTTTATGTGTTAGAACTTTTGATACAAAGTTATTATCTTTTTTAGTTTGTAAAAAGCTTCCTGCTAATACATCTATATTGGTATTGTTAAAAATATTAGTATTACCACTTAAGTATAAAGTATTATTATAGCTTTTATCATTTTCACTATATACACCAGAAGCACTTATAAATATAGCTTTGTTGTTTTTATACTCATCTATATTTAAATTATTTATATGAGTATAATTATCATGAGTATTCTTAGCTATACCTGCACTAATTATTATTTCCCCTTCTCTTTTATCAGAAGCTGTACCTAGGGCTAGATTATCAAAGATAAAAGTATTATTAGCGCTTTCATTTTTTGCATTAATAATATATACATTAGAACTAGCTGCACTTGAATAATCTTTAATATTTAAAGTATTATCATTAGCATTTTCATTAGCTCTTAAAATGATTTTAGAACCTTTATCTATATTAGAAGCATTAGATAAAGATTGCACCATATTATATTTTATAGTGTTTTTTTCTAAATTATCAGCTTCTATAATAGCAGTGAGGTTTCTACCTGATTTTACATTATTTAAAACTATACTATTAGCATTAGCACTACTTGCATAATATTTACCATCTTCAGACATAACTGCATATAAAAACATAGGAATATCAGAATTAGAATTACTGATATTAATACTATTATTATTTGCTTTAGAGCTTAGAGTTTGTGCAGCAATAATATTAATCTTATCATATCTTTTTTTATCTGTTACTCCTTGAGTAATACTTCCTTCTATATTTATACTATTTCTATTAGCTCCTTTAGTAGCTACCCCACCATAAAGATTGATTTCATCTTTACCGGTAAAATTAAAATTGATTTCAAATGGCTTTTTCAAATTCATATAAATAACATTATCATTAGCCATACCATTATTAGTTATACCTGCATAAAAGTCTAAGAGTGCTTTTACTTCTATATTGGTATTTAATGCTAATAAGGTTTGTAAATCCTTAATAATAATAACATTTCTATATGCATTACCTTCTATAATCCTACCCCCATAAACTGCTCCTACTAAAATAGCATTGTATGCTAATGGAGTATTTTTAGTATCCACTCTTAAATCTAGTTTCAAATCATTAATAATTACACTATTATTGCTTACTTCATAGCTTTGATTGTTATTTACATCTACAAAAGCTCCACCTAAGTGAGTAGCAGCTGATGTTGAATAAGCTCCACTTGGACCATGGACTAATAAAGAAGCTCCATCTATAATAACCTTGTTATTTTTAGCATTGCCATTATAAGTATAAGCTCCTACCACATGAGTCATTCTCTCATCAAAAATATTATCCCCTAAAGTGCTTTGTTTATAAGGAGTAGTATGAAAGTCTATCTTAGAGCCGCTATTTAAAATAACAGTATTGTTATTAGTATTAGCATCAACCCCAAAAGCACCTAAGATATAAGGAGCACCATTTAAAGGTAAGGTATAGGTGTTTTCAACACCCATATCCACATAGGCATCTTTTAAGAAATTTAAAGTATTATTACTTGCTTCACCTTTTCTTGCTATGGCTGGAGTGATTAAAAAATTATATTTATTATCTAAGCCACTAGCTTTAGGATTAATTACCTCTTTATCGGTAGGTTTTAAATAATATACTGAAGATAATTCCCCTGCTTTTAATACTAAGGTATTATTATTTGCTTTTGCATTAAAGGTATAGGCTGAAACTAAAAAAGGTATATAGCTGATTTGATTTAAAGCGGTATTAACCGAACTAAAACTATGAAAACCATTAACTACAAAAATATCTTCTTTAATACTTGGAGTAAGTATATGCTGTCTAAAGGCTAATTTATTTAAATTCAAATGAGCCTTATCTTTAGGATTATCATAGATTAAAGTAATATTTGAAAGGTTTTTATTGCTAGCCATTTGACCATAGAAGTTTTTACCACTTAAGAGTTTATATGTATCAAGATTATAATCATAAACATCATTATTATTAAATTTGTGCTGTTTAATAATATAAGCATTAGAAGTTTTATCATAATTTGCCTGGGTGGCAGCTTCTAAAGAGTTTAAGGAAAATATAGTGAGTAAGAAAAATTTTAATATCATGCAATATTTTCTCAAAATATGACTGAACAATATCCCCCCCCCTAAGGTTTAAATTAAAAAATAATCTTTTCATGGTATTTAAAATACCTCCTAGAAATTTTATATTTTCATAAAAAAGTTATACTACTGCTATGCATATAAATTTAAGCTTAAATTAAGAATAAGATATAAAATATCTCATTTTGAAAAAAATTATCAAAATGCTTGCTTATAGGCTTTTAGGTTAATTATTTTAATTGGGTATTTTTGTAACATACCAAACAATCAACATACAGCCTATCAATAGCATTAACAATATATTTGCATTTTAGAGTACATAAAAAATCACTTAAAAAAATAATTGCAAATTTTATTTTTTAATTAAAAATAAACTTAAAAAAGTTAGCAGTAGTTATTGTAAAAATTTAATTTTATTTTCTAAAACACTTTTTGGAGTAAGTCCGATGAATTTTTCATTTATCTTGCCTTTTTCATCATAAAAAACTATCACAGGCACACCATAAATTCCACCCACAGCTTTAGACAAAAATGAACTTGCTTTAGCTTCATACATAAGTGGTAAATTTAACTTTTTTTCCAAAAGAATTTTTTGGGCTTCTTCTTTTGATTTAGCTCCATTTAACACCGCTAAAATAGGAAAATTTCTTTCTTTATAAAGTTCATTTAACATCGGAATTTGTGCATTACACGCACCACAATCTTGCGTGAAAAAAAATAAAGCATAAGCTTGATTTGCATTTTGTGTTTTTAAGGTTTTTTCAAAACCATCGTATTTAAAAGTATAGTTTTGACTTGAATTTAAGGTTTGAAATTCATTATTTGAGCATGCACTAAAGAAAAAAATACTTATTAAAGCCAAGAAGCAATAGAAGCTTTTAGTTGTGACCATGGTTTTTCTCCTATGATTTTATCTTGCACAACTCCATCTTTAATGACAAAAGTTGTTGGTACTGCAAAAATGTTAAATCTTTGCCATGATATATCTAAATCATCTTGCAAAAATATAATATTTTTATAATCATATTTTGTAGCAAATTCTTCAAAATCTTTCCCCTTATCCACAGAATCAAGTGCTAAAATAGTGATTTTTTTAGGGTATTCGTTAGCTAGTTTTTCCAAGAGTGGTAAGTCTTTTAAACAAGATGCACAACCTTGCTCTACAAAGGTTAAAACAATGAGATTATCAAAATCAGCTAGTTTAATTTTCTCACCTTCTAAATTTTTAGCTGCGATTTCTGGTGCTTTTAAGCCTACTTTGCCGCCATTTTTATTGTTGTTTTCAAAACATGCACTTAAAAAAACTAAACATAAACAAGCTAAAATTATACTTTTAATTTTCACTTTTCATCACTCCATGGCTTAAAATGATAGTTCTATCAGCAAAAGTAGCTAAGTCTGGATTGTGAGTGATTAAAACTATGGTTTTACCATCTTGTTTTAATTTACAAAAAAGCTCTAGAATATTTTTTTCATTTGCCTCATCTAAATTTCCAGTTGGCTCATCTGCTAATAAAATTTCAGGATCATTCACTAAAGCTCTTGCTATACATAGCCTTTGTTGCTCCCCGCCACTTAATTGGCTAGGTAAATGCGTAAGTCTGTGTGAAAGCCCTACTTTTTCTAGTGCCATTATAGCGTCTTTTTGTTCTATACTTGAGTGATAAAACTGAGCTAGCATGACATTTTCTAAAGCATTTAAATAAGGTATTAAATGAAATTGTTGAAAAATCAAACCTATTTTTTCTCTTCTAATTACGCTTTTTTCTTCTTCACTTAAATTTCCAACTTCTTTATCATCTAAAAAATACTCCCCACTACTTTGAGTATCCATTAAAGAAAGTATATTTAAAAGTGTTGATTTACCTGAACCTGATGGGCCCATAATGGCTAGCCATTCGCCTTGCTTTACTTCTAGGTTGATATTTTGCAAAGCTTTAACTTCATTAAAATTACGATTTAAATTTGAAATTTTTATAATATTTTTCATCACTCACCCTTTAAATTTTCACAAACATTGATTTTTAAAGCTTTTTTTAGCGGTAAGATACTTGCAAAAAATGCAAATACTAAAGAAACAAGCACCGCAAAAAACACTGAAAGCAATCTAAAATCTATACTTGCATTAAAAATCAAATATCCAAAAATATTTGCTAAAAAATATCCACAAAAAGCGCCGAGCAAACTCGCACTCAAGCTTAAAATAAACACTTCAGCTCCAAAAAGTTTAATAACTTCTTTATGCTTAGCTCCTAGTGCAAGGTGCAAGGCTATTTCTTTTTTTCTTGAAAAAATCACTGCACTAAGAGTGGTATTTACACTCAAAGAACTAATGAGCAAAATAGTTAAACTAATCAAAGCCATCAAAGCCTTGATCTTTTCTAAAATCACACCTTCACTAATGGATACTGAAGCTATGACTTTGGCTTCTACATTAGCCTTGCTAAGTTCTTTTGCTTTTTGATCTAAGCTTTCATAATCACCTAGTAAAATAGCTTGAGCATAATTTATCACTTCTTTAGCTGCTAACTCTTGAGCTTTTTTTAAAGAGATGATTAAAACCCCATCTTGCTCATCATTGCTTCTTAAAATAGCTTTGATTTTTACTTTGACTATTTTAGATATACTTGGGTTATAAATTTGCAATTCTTGTCCTATTTTAAGCTCTAATTGTTTAGCTAAATCAGCCCCCACAAAGGCACTATCTTCACTAAAATCACTCAAAGAAAAGCTTCCTTTTAAAACCTCCATAAAAGGCTTGGTAAGCTTTAAATTTGCAAAATCAACCCCAACAACTACCGCACTTGAACTTTCAAGATTATAAAAACCATATAAAAATGGGGTTAAAGCCTTTGCTTTCAAGTTTTCTTTGGCTTGATTAAATTCATCCATGCTTAAAAACTCATCATCTTTTGGCGTGATGATAAAATTAGCTCCATAAGCTTTTAATTCTTTGGACAATTTTGTGTCAATATCAAAATAAATATTAAAAAACGAAGCACTTACCATAGCACCCATAAACACAGCTATAAAAATAATACAAACTCTTTTATAAGAAAAAATAAGAGATTTAAAAACCTCTTGCATAAAAAAATTATTTCCCATATAAAACCTCTGAAGTAGAAAGTTTAGAAATTCCTTTGATAGAAAACAAGCATCCTAAAAATACTATAAGCACTGCAAAAAATAAACAAATTGGTAGGATAATCCAAGAAATTTCAATGATATGTTCAAATATACTCAAGGCGATAATCTCTGACATACCTATACCAAAAGCAAAACCCAAAACAGCCCCAACTAAAGCTACCACAACCCCTTCTAACGCAAAAATCATATAAATTTGCAAAGTGCTAGCACCTAAAGCTTTTAAAAGCCCTATTTCACTTTTTCTTCTAAAAATATCCGCACTCATTAAAGATGATATGGCTATGGAAGCTACGATTAAGCATATAATGCTAACTACTGCCATTAAAGATTGAATTTTAGATACTATCAAACTTTCTGCATCTGAAATAGCACTCACTACTTTTGTGCTTGCACCTTTAAAATCTTCTGCAATTTGATAGGCAATAGAACTTACATAAGCAGTGCAATACCACTGATCATACTCAAGCTGATCAAGACTATCTACATCGCGTCTTGCTTTTTGTGCTAAATCATTTTCAGGTATAGTCAAAGCTGAAACTTCTGCTTTTGAGAATAAACCTTCTTTTTTAGAAAGCTTTTGTGCCAAAAGCAAAGAAGTGATGATTTTATTTGAAAAAGCTTGAGTTAAATCCATAATACCAACAATTTTTACTTTAAAAATTTGATCATTTTGCACAAGGGTGATTTCATCATCTATTTTCAAATCATACTTTTGTGCTAAATCTATTCCTAGCATTATTTCATCTAAACTATCATCTTTTGGGTAATTTCCTTTGATTTGACTATATTTGTATAATTCTTTAATACCTGCATAAAAATCATCATCATCTTGAATCTTTATAGCCTTATCAAAATAAGTTCCCACTAAAGAGATATTTTCATAATTTGCATTTGGAGTTTGAATTTTTACCTGAGTATCTAAAAATGGCGCAAAGGCATTGATATTATTTCTCCAAAAAATTTCTTTTATAGCATGGAGCTTGTTTTCTTCTAAAAAATTTTGATTTTTCAAAGGCTCATAAATTTTATTACCCACTTCTACACTCAAACTTGCACCTTTAGGTAAAACTAAAATGTTTGATCCATAACTTCTTAATTCTTTTGTAATTTCATTACCTATACCCAAAGTAAGATTTAACATAGTAGCCATAAGTAAAGTAGCTAAAAAAATCGTTAGTAAGGCTAGAGATTTTTGGATTTTATTTTGAAAAATAGAGTTTTTTACAATCTTAACTTGCATAGTCATTTCCTAATAAATTATGAATTCTATATTTTGAAGATTTATTCATATCAATGTATTTTAAAGGATCGTTTTTAAACTCTTCATAATTTTTTTCATTAGCAAAAAAATATGTTCTTCCTTTATAAACATAAGATCTTGGTGCTTTTAAGTTAATAAGCTCGGTATGATCAATAGGATCATAAACTTTCTTTTCTACTACTTGAGTGAAAAAATTTACCCCATCTAAAATTTCTGAAAAAGGTATGATAACTTTACCATTTTCAAATTTATATTTCATAGGGATAGGATTACACCCACCTGCCTTACCTACACTTGGTAAGAAAATTCTAACATTACATGAAATACAAATTAACTCTCCACCTTTTTTAACATACCCCATATCTCCACATATACTACAAGCATCAAAAACTGCTACCGGAGAGTCTTTATCTTCTCTTTTGTTAATCAAGAAAAATCTTACCACTTTACCCTCATCGCTAATATAAGCAAAGCGATGTAAGTTATTATCTCTTAATCTTGCCACATCAAAAACAAATTCATTATTTTCATTTGGCTCTACATAGGTTGGCTCGTCTATGGTGATTGGTCTTGAAGCATGCAAGTCATAAAAGAGAAAAATACAAAGACTTAAAATCATAGCACTAAAAATACTTGCACTAAAATTAGTTATAGTTGAATTTTTTGCTTGATTTTTTCTAAATTCTATATCAAAATCTTTTTTCTTGCTGTTTTCACTCACTCTTTGCTTTAAAGCTAAAACTATACAAATTCCTAGCAATAAAAACCATATATATGTATAGAATTTAGCATAATATACACTTTTTGCCACATAGCTTAAATATAAACTTTCTGTTTCTATCACACCTTCTCTCATAAGGTGCAATAAAATTTGTGCTAAAGCTTCATTTAGATAAAAAATCACGATAATGAGTAAAAATAAATTTAAAAATTTAAATTTAAATTCCCTTAGCCATCTTGTAAAAAGATAAACCCCAAAACACATCACAAAAGCAAGCAAAATAAGCCCAAAAGAACTAATCGCTAAAGAATCTAAAAAATTAGTGCTTAATATAGGAAAGTCGATAGAAATATGTAAGTATTTTATACCAAAAGCAAAAGATAATAAAAAAAGCAATATTGCTTGAATTTTTTCTTTTAAAAAATTATTTTTTATAAAAGAAAAAATGATAACACTTAAAAACAATAAAACAAATAAAACATCATTAGAAAAATACAACAAATCATAACTTAGTGTTTTAGCGCTAATAAAAAAAGCAAAATAAGAAAAAACAAAACCCACAAAAGCAAGTTTAAACACTAAAGAATTTTTTAGATTATAAAAAAATAAAGCACTTAAAAGTGCGTAAGAAAAAAATACTCCAAAAAAATGTACAAAATAAATCGACATGGGCTCTTCTTTGATAGAATTTATTTATAAAATCAATAATTTTATAAATAAACCCTAGCAAAAAGCTAGGGAAAAAATCACTTAGGTTTTCCTGTGTATTTAAAGTTGTATTTAACTGAAAATGGCTCAAACCATTTACCAACACCCGTTTCTTTATCAACATGGCGTCCAAAACCTTGTTTTTCTGGGCTTTCTATTAAAAATACTAACTCGTAATTTCCAATACCTGTATCCATTTTTAAATTTGCACCATAGTGAGGGCCATCATCTGCTACCATAGGCATAAGAGTTCCTGTTTTTACTTTACCATTGTCAAGATTAGTTAGCTTATAAGCTATAGTTAAATAAGGAATCCAAAAACCTTCTGGAAAGCCGTTTTTATTACCCTTTAATGCATGAATATCTGCTTCAAGGTGAATATCTGCTAAACTTGCTGCAAGATCAATCCCTCTTGGCTCCATTTCGATTGGCTGCAAATAAACAGCTGCTATTTCCATACCATTTAACTCATAAGGATCGCCAATTGGTACCTCTGCTGCAAAAACTGAACTAGCTAAAATACTAGCTGCTGCACCTAAACTTAATAAAGTTTTTTTCATATTTTTTCCCTTTTATTTGAAATTTGCTTTGTTATAAAAATACCCATAATGAGTAAGATTAAAACCATAAACTGAGGTATGATGCTCTCATAGTAAGGATAAATTCCAAGCCATAAAATTCCTTCAAAATCAAAAGGAAGTAAGCTTGGTGTAATAACCTTGGCTTCTATGAGCTCACCAATGCCTTTGCCTGTAAAGACAAAGACCATATAAAAAATAATGTATGAAGTTATATAGAAAAATTGTTTTACTGGTATTTTTAAAGCACCAGCTTTTAATAAATAATAAAGTATTATAAGTATAATTAATCCACTAGCTAATCCTATAAATATAAAACTATAATCTGTGCTTGTTTTTGCATCAAATAATAAAGCTTGATAAAAAAGAATAGTTTCAGCACCTTCTCTGTATACAGCTAAAAACACACTAAACCATAAAGTTTTTGCTGAATTATTTGAGATAGCTTCAACTGCTTGAGTTTTTACATAATTTGCCCATTTTTTATTTTGCGCATTTGATAAAAGCCAAAAACCGACATAAAATAGTAATGCAACAGCCACAAGCATAGTAATGCCCTCTAAAAATTCTCTACTTTGCCCTGCTTGTTCTTTAAAAATCCATGAAATAAAAAATGCAGTTACAAAACTTAAAAATACTCCACTCCAAAGTGCTGAATATACTATACTTAAACGCTTTTTATTGCCACTTTGAACTAAATATGAAACTATGGCTACAACAATAATTAAAGCCTCTAAACCTTCTCTTAAGATAATACCCAAAGCCCATATAAATAAAGACATAGGTGAAGATTCTTGAATTTTATCCAAAGAATTTTCAATTAATGCACCAAGCTCATCAAAATTCTGTTTTAATTCTTCTTTAGAAGCACTTGCTTTAATAAGTGCAACACCTTTTGAAAAATAACTTTCTATTTTTAATTTTAAAGCACTATCAATAGCACCAATTTTACTTTCCATACCACTTGCTTCAAAAATATCCAAATAAACATTTTGTAAAGCATCTATGCTATTTAAATTAAAACCATCATAATTTTGTAAAATATTATTAAGTGCAATTTTTATATCATCATATACTTTAGTATAGTTTTTAGTACTCATAACACTTTCATCAAAGCCTTTAACCTGAAGTAAAGCTAATTCTTCTTTGGGTAAAGCTAGGAATGCTTCATATAATAAATCTGATATGTCTGAAATTTCATCTCTTATAGCTTTTTCATCCAAAGTGTTATTGTTGATTTTTCTTATTATAGTTCTAAGTTTTGTTTGAATTTTTTTATCCATACCCGCTTTTGTGTATCTTGCTACTAAAACTTCTACCTTTGAATTTCTATAATCTTCGAATAATGCTGATTGGATTAAATCTTTAGCTTTTTGGTAATCTTTATTTACAAAAGCCAATGCTGCTTGATCAAGTTTTGAAATCATTGAATCCATTAAAAATTGCAATCTTGCATCCATAGCTGAAGCTTCTTGTAAGGCTAATAATGTTTCATCTTTTTGGATATTTTGCTCTTGAGTAGTTGAATTTTGAGTCAAATTTGATGATGCTTGTCCTTTAATATCCTCTCCAAGTAAAGATGCAAACATAGCTTCAGCTTGCGCTTGACGCTCTTTTTCTGCTTTTAAAGATGAGCTTTCAGCTGCTTTTTTATCATAATTTATATCACTAGCTTCGGCTTTTAATTGAAATCCTTTTTCTAATATAGGAACGACCTCATCTAAATCAAAATACAAGCTACTAATTAAAGCTTCTATCTTAGAAATATCTTCTTTATCTTTATACATTTTTCTTAAATTAATAAATTTACGCTCCATCACAATGACTTTTCTACCGACATTGCGACCAATAGAGCCTTCCATGGTTTCAAAATGCTGAAAATATGCATCTTCAGCTTTTTTCTTAGCTTCTAAATTTTTATTATCTTTATATAACACCATACTTTCATTCAAAATTTGCTTAATATTTTGACTTTCTTTTTGATAATCAATATCTCTAGCAAGTGTTAAAGAACAAAATAAAAAAATCATTAATAAACTTATTTTTTTAAACACTATTTTACTCCGAAATGATATTCATTTTTAAAATCATAGTCACAAGTATAGTACTAGCTTTCTTAAATTTAGATAAACATTATCATTATTTATTTCATAATAAATCATACAAAAATACTACAAAATGCTACTTTTATCTACAAAATAAGATAAAAAATTATTATTTTTAGCTTTTATATTTATTTTTTATTTATTTTAACAATAAAAATAAGTTTTTATTTGCTAATATGTATCGTTTTTTAAAATTACAAGGAGTTTTTTATGCTAGTTATTACTCATGAAAAACCAAGCAAACTCAAAAAAATGTTAAAAAATTTAGGTTTTTGGGTGATTATAGGAATTATAGCTGGCATTTGCCTTGGCTTATTAGATAAGGAATTTGCATTAGCTAGTAAAATCGGTGTAGATTATTTTATACAAGCTTTAAAAATTCTCATAGGTCCTATTATATTTTTAACTATTGTTTTAGGTGTTATTAGTCTTGAAAGCTTAAAACAAGTTGGAAGCATAGGAGCTAAAGCTTTGCTTTATTTTGAAATAGTAAGCACTTTTGCTTTAGCTATTGGCATTTTTATGGCAAACATTATGGGACCTGGTAAAGGAATGAACCTTGATCCAAGCACTCTAGATCAAGAAAGTGTGACTCAATTTGTTAATAAAAATATAGAAATAAGTGCGCAAAATGAAATTTTGCATATTTTAAAAGACGCTATACCTACTGATATCATAGCTGCTTTTAGCGAGGGAAAAACTTTGCAAATCTTAGTTATAGCCCTAGCTTGTGCTTTTATTATTTCACTTATGAGAATTGATGAGAGAAAAGCTATACAAAAAACCTTAGAAATTATGCAAAGTTTTGTTTTTAAAATCTTAGAAATCATTATGTATTTTTCTCCCATCGCCGCTTTTTCTGCGATGGCTTTTTTAGTGGCAAAATATGGACTTGATTCTTTATTAAATTTGGGTTATTTGCTTATTGTTATGTTGCTTGCTTCTTTGCTTTTTATCTTTGGAGTTTTAGGGCTTATTTGTTTTATTGCCAAAGTCAATATTTTTAAATTTATGCGTTTTATCTCAAGAGAAGTTTTAATAGTTTTTGCCACGAGTTCTAGCGAATCAGCATTAGCTCCGCTTATGAGAAAACTTGAAAAAGCAGGAATTTCAAAAGCCACTGTGGGCTTGGTATTACCAACTGGATATAGTTTTAATCTTGATTGTACTAATATTTATTTAGCTATGAGTTTAATTTTCCTTGCTCAAGCTTTTAATGTAGAACTTTCTTTAACTCATGAAATTAGCATTTTAATAGTGCTTATGATAGCCTCAAAAGGTGCTGTTGGTGTGACTGGATCAGGTTTTATTATACTAGGAAGTACACTTGCGGCTTTATCTAATATGCACATTGCAGAAGCTAACAATGGCTTAGGAGCAAGTTTGGGCGAGGTTTTACCTGTGGCTGCCATTTCTATACTTTTGGGCGTGGATAAATTTATGTCTGAAATTCGTGCTGTGGGAAATTTATGTGGTAATAGCGTAGCAGCTTTAATCGTAGCTATTTGGGATAAACAAATAGACTGGGAAAAGTTTCGCTACGCTCTAGATAATCCTAAAGAATTTACTAATGCGGGTTTTGATTAAAAAACCTCTTTTTGAATTTTTTCTACATATTTTTCTCTTAGTTTTTGGGTATAAAAACCCACCTTACCATCATTAATTACCTTACTATCTGCTTTTATAACACCTAAAATCAAAAAAGTAGCCGCAGAAATAAACACCTCATCAGCCTCATACACTTCTTTCATACTAAAAGCTCTTTGATCTACTTTAAGATCAAGTTCTTTTGCAAATTTTAAGATATTTTTACGGCGAATTCCTGGTAAGATTTCATTAGAAAATGGCTTAGTGATTAAAGTTTTATCTTTTATAATAAAAGCTGAACTACTAGAAGCTTCCGTTACTAAAGCATTTTCTACCATAAAAGCTTCAAAAACCTTAGCTTTAACAGCTTCTTCTTTTGCAAGACATTGAGCTAATAAAGAAATTGATTTTATATCCCTTCTTTTCCACCTTAAATCAGCTGTTGAAATAACACTCACCCCATTTTTAGCAAACTCATGCCCAATCACCTTGCATTCAAAAGCAAAGGCCATAATAGTAGGTTTTAACCCCTTTAAAAGAGCAAAATTTCTACTAGCAACCCCTCTAGTAATTTGCATATAAAGCCCGCCTTCTTTGAGAGAATTTTTAATGATTAATTGCTTTAAAATATTTTCAAATTCTTCTTTTGTATAAGGAATTTGTAGATCAATTTGGGCTAAACTACGCTCAAAACGCTCCCAAAATTCTTCCTTATCAGCTATTTTTGCATTTACCACAGGAACTACTTCATAAATTCCATCTCCAAAGATAAAACCTCTATCAAAAATACTCACTTTAGCTTCGCTAGCTTTTATAAATTCATCATTTAAAAATACTATTTCCATCTCTTGCATAAACTCTCCTTTTAATCAAATAAATCAATAATATCTTTTGGTAAATCAAGCTGATTAGAATAATAAAAATACTTAGCTAAAACTAAAATTCCTATATAAAATTCTATCTTTTCATCTAAAAATTGCTCTATATAAGCATGAGCATTTTGTATGATTTCTTTTGCTCTATGTGGATTAGCTAAATAATAATCAAGCAAAGCTTCTACATTTTCATAATCATCATCAATCAAAGCAAAATGCTCATTTGGAACTAACTTTCCTTCCATAAACCAAGTTTCATAACGCATTTTTGGGGCTAAAACTAAAGAATTTGTTTTCATCGCCCACTTTAAGTTGCTTGCTACATCATTACCTTCTAATGAAAGTAAAAATTTAAACTGGGTTTGATAGGCTCTGCTAATTTTAAAATTTAAATTTTTAATCCATTTTTCGGCTTGAATTTTTCTACCGCCAACATGAGCAATATCACAACAAGGATTATCAAAATATTTTTCAAAAAATTTAATACGATGAGGTTGATAAATTGCACCTCTAAAAAAGAGTAAGTCTTTTTTATCTTCAAATTGGTTTTTATCTCGTATAAAATCAAAATGTCTGTTTTTGTCTAATTTTAAAATGATATTATTAAAGCCATTTTCAACTGGTCTTGATTTAGCTATGCTTGGATATTTAAGATTATAACTAATATCTCCAAAACCTTCAATCCATAAAAAATCATCATTAAAATATTTACTAATTGCATAAGCATCATAAGCATAGGAAGTTTTTTTAAAGGGAAATTTTCCTATTTTTTCATAATTTTGAAAATTTTTTATATCAAAAAAATCATTTTGCAAATTGTAATAATTTAAGCGAGTAATAATATTATCTATATTTTTTGATTTTAAAAGCTCTTTGAAAATATTTTGTAATTGATTTTGATAAATTTTTCTAGGTATAAAACTTTTAGCTATGCCTTTTACATTCATCATAAATCTAGAATCTGCCATCTTTTTCTTTCTTTATATGCAAAAATAATGTAAATTTTAACACAAGATTTCATTTACAAGACTTAAAATTTATCTTATTTAAAAACAAAAATGCTAAAATCACAAAAATCACATACTTACTAGGTAAAACAATGAAAATACAAGAATTTATTTTAAACTTTATTTTTAAAGTTTCAAATCAACCTGTTAATTTAAAAGATTTATTAGAAGCAAATGCCTTGTTAAATGAGGGTATGATGATAGATCCTGCGAAATTAAATTTTAAATTTAAGGTATTTAATTCTTATCTTATATATACCCTTTTTTGTATAGCCATTTTAGTTCCTATGCTTATCATCAGCCATTATTTTTTAACAATTATTGATTTTCATATTAGTATCTTAAGTGCTATTTTTGTTACCGCTTGTGTTTTTGTTGGCTATGATATTTTTAAAATTTATACTAGAAAAGTAATAAGCAAAAGATTATTGAAAAAAGCTTGGACTTTACATTTTCCATATTTTGCTTATGAAAAATATTCAAAAATAGCAGAAAATATTTATAATCAAGCTATTAAAGAAGAAATTCCAAAAAATCAACTTGAACAATATGTTTTGGAGAAAATCATTCAAACACAAGATTAATCTAAAAAGTCTAAAACTTGATTTTGAAAATACAATGCTTCAAGCTGTCTTTGAAGCTCTTTGTTTTCTTCATCTAAAACTAATTCTTGCGATCTTAAATCTGCTATTTCTCTACTTACATAATAAATTTGATTTCTAATATAAATTTGTGGGAAAAATATCAATAAAGCAAATGCTATCATCAAACCTGCATATAATAAATTTTTAGGGGTTAAATTTTTATTTTCCTCACTTACTATGCTATCTAAAAGTTCGTATTTATCTTCTTGATTATATTCTTGGTTTTCTTCAAGCCTTACCTTTTCTTCTAAAATTTTTTGCTCTTGCTTAGCTAATTTTTCTTTTTCTTTTAATTCTTCTTGAGCTTTTTTTATTTTTTCTTGTTCGATTTTTTTTTGCTCTTTTAATTCTTGTTTGAGTTTGACTTTTTCTTTTCTTTTTTCTTTTAAATCTTGAAATTTTGAAGCAACAAAGACATTACTTTGAGTAAGAATTTTAGATATTTGAATAGAATCTTTTTTTTCTTGTTGTATTTTTTCTACTTTTTTTACTTCCTGCAAAGTTTTAGCATTTTTAGATGGCTTAAGATTTTTATCATTTTTTTTATCAAATTTTTCTTTTTGCTTTTTGAAAAAATTGAGTTGTAATTTAAAAGGCTTTTTTTCTTCTAATTTAACATTTATCAAATCTTCTTTTAAATAAATAGCGGATTGTTTTTTAGGTTTTTCTTTATATTCTTCATCAAAGTCTGTAAATTTGGGTCTTTTTTTACGCTGTATTCTATTTTTTAATATACGATCGCTTTCATTGAAATTGTGCTCATGCTCTTCATAAGGTCTACCTTCTTTAATAGCTCTAGAATATTTCAACATTTTTTCGCGTATATTTTGTTTTTCTTTTAAAAAATCATCTTCAATCATTATTTACCTAAAATAAAAAATTCTCATTTTTGCACAACTTGATCTACTATTATAGCTTATTTCTTCTTTGGAGGCACTTATAGCCTTTTTACTTAAAATTTTACCAAGACTATATCCTTTACCGCATTCGCATTTTATAGCTCTTTCATCACAAATGCAGTCTTTTTCCCATCTTTTAAAAGTATTTTTTACTATTCTATCCTCTAAAGAATGAAAGCTAATAATAGCTAATTTACAATCTTTTAATTTTGCTTTTTCTATATTTTCAAGTAAGGATTTTAACTCACCAAGTTCATTATTTACTTCTATACGCAAAGCTTGAAATACGAGCAAGGCTAAAGATACATTGCGTCCTTTTAACTTAGCATTTCCTATAATTTGACTTAATTCTTTTGCACTTGTAATCTCTTTTTGACTTCTTGCATTGATAATTTTTTGAGCAAGCATTGAAGCAACTGGCGCCAGATCTCCATAGTCTTTAAAAATTCGTTCTAAAGCTTCCTTGTTGTAAGAATTTACCACTTCTTTAGCACTTAAAGGATTATTTTGATCCATTCTCATATCTAAAAAATCAGAATTTAGTGAAAAACCCCTATCATTTTTATCAAGCTGCAAAGAAGATACACCAATATCAGCTAAAATTCCTCTTATGTTTTGCGTTGAAATTTGAGTTAAAATATCTTTAAAACCTATATGATTAAAACTTATTCTATCTTGAAAATTTTTTAAAAACTCTTTGGAAAAACTTAAAGCCTCTAAATCTTTATCGCAAGCAATTAATCTTAATTTTTCATGAGCTTGCAATAATGCTTTAGAATGCCCTCCATAACCCAAAGTACAATCTAAAAAATCTCCGCTATCAAAATCATCAAAAGTATTTAAAACTTCTTGTAATAAAACAGGAATATGTGGACTTTGCAAAATATACCTTTTAATATTTTTTAGTATAATACCTTAGCTAAGTTTAAAACAAGGTTTTTAATGAATAAAGAAAATATTATTTCCCAAATTCAAATTCTATCCTCATCAATGTTTAAAAAAAATTTTTTTGGAATTTGCCATGGTTCTGTTTCAGCAAAACTCTCCCAAGGCTCATTTATTATCAATAAAAGCAATGCTTTTTTGAATCAATTAGATGAAAAAAATTTAAGTATCTTAAAATTTGCAAAAGATTATAGCTGGGATGAAGCAAGCAGCGATAGTGAAATACATAAAAGCATATATGAAAATATACCTGAAGCTAAATTCGTATGTTTTGCTTATCCAGCTTATACCTTATCCATGAGTTTAAATCATGATTTCATAACACCTCAAGATTATTTTGGAGAAATTTTTTTAGAAGAAATTCGAGTTTACAATCCTAAAAGTTATGAGGATTGGGATGATAGATCGCAAACTGAAATTTATCGTTATATGTTAGAACAAAAACAAAATTTTGTCGTTGTGAAAGGATATGGAATATTTGCTTATGGAAGAACAAGCTATGAACTTGGAAAAATAATAGATTTAATCGAGAATTCTTGTAAAATTATCCATTTAGCAGAGACAAATTTATCATAAAATCATAAAATTAATTTTTTATTAATCACAAATTACCTATAATTTATGGTTTAATTTAATTAATTATGGATTGGGGTAAAAATGCTCACTTGGATGCAGCATCATAAAAAATATTTAGTTATTACTATTTGGATTAGTGTTATTGCTTTTGTTGGAGCAGGTTTTGTTGGCTGGGGAAGTTATGATTTTAACACCGATAGATCAAATTCTGTTGCAAAAGTAGGCGATGAAAAAATAAGCTATGATGAATTCAATCTAAAATATTCTCAATTATTTAACTACTACTTACAATTAAATAATGGTAACTATACACAAGAACAAGCACAAAAAGATGGCTTAGATACTCAAGCTATCAATGAACTTATACAAGAAAAACTTCTGCTTTCTTATGCTAAAACTTTAGGTTTAAATGTAAGCGAAGAAGAAATTGCTTATGATTTAGCGCATCAAAAAATCTTTCATAATGCTTCAGGTGTTTTTGATAAAGATTTATATTATAATTTACTTGCAAGAAACAACTATACGCCAAAAGCTTATGAAAAAATTATCCATGATGAATTATTGCTTAAAAAAATCAATGCTATTTTAAATTTACAAATCAAACAAAATGAGCTTGATATGTTTGGTGCAAGTTTTTTAATGCAAGATAATTTAAAAATTCAAATAATAAAACTTGATAATAAAAATATTCCTATTGATGAAAAAGAACTAAAACAAACTTGGAAAAAAAACAAAAACCTATATAAAACACAAAAAAGCTATGAGCTTGCAACTTATTTTTTAGATCCTAATACAATCACAGTTGTTGATAAAGAAATTCAAGCTTACTATGAAGAAAATAAAAATGACTATAAAGATTTTGCAGGAAAAATTCTAAGCTTAGAACAAAGCAAAGATAAAGTTATAAAAGATTTAAAACTTTCCAAGCTTAAACTTAAAGCTAATGAAAGCTATGTTGCTTTGAGAAAAAACGAGCTTAGTTTTGACAAAAACATCACAATAAGCGATGCTGATATTTATTACCCTTTAGAAAACATACAAAAAGCTAAAGAAAATGATTTTATCAAACCTTTTAAATTTGAAAATGGCTATATGATTGCAAAACTTATAAAAATAAATCCTATACAGACTATGACTTTTGAGCAAGCCAAAAATGAAGTGAGCAAACTTTACATCAGAGAAAAAACTAAAACTTTATTAGAAGAAAAAGCAAAGCTTGCCCTAGATAATTTCCAAGGCATAGATATAGGAACTTATAGTCGCGACTCAAGTAAAGGAGCAAAAGTAGGTGAAATGATAAATGATGCTGAATTTAGTGAGTTTTTAATGCATGTATTTGACTCAAATAAAGCTAAATCTTATGTTTTATTTGATGATAAAGCAATAGTTTATGAAATTACAAAGCAAACTCTAAAAAACAAAGATAAAGAAGAAATTTATAAATTTATCATAGAACAAAGTGCCAAACAAACTAAACAAGCTTTACTTAAGGAAGAATTATTAAAAAAACTTATAGAATTATATCCAATCCAACGCTATTATAAAGGAAATACAAATTGAATATTTTAGGAATTGATTTAGGCTCAATACAAACTTGTGCTATTTTGGCACAAAAAAGCGAAGAAGGACTTAAAATCATTGGTTTTGGAAAATCAAAATCAAATGGTATAAAAAAAGGAGCAATTACCAATATAGAGCTTGCTTCAAAATCTATAGAAGAGGCAGTAGCCGATGCACAAATGATGTCAGGTGTGCATTATGATAAAGTAATTGTATCTATTTCAGGTGCTTATGCAAAAAGTGTAGACAGTATAGGTGTAGTTAATATACCAAATCATGAAATAGGTATTAAAGAAATTCACAGAGCAGTAAGCACAGCAAAACATACCGCAAATATACCTAGTGGATATGAAATCATTCATGTATTGCCTTATAATTTTAAAGTAAATGATCTTGAGCATGTAGAAGATCCTTTGGGAATGAGTGGAAATCGTCTTGAAGTTTCTACACATATTGTAATCTCGCAAGAAGTGCATATTAAAAATCTAAAAAAAGCAGTTGAGCTTGCTGATCTTAGAGTAGATAATATCGTTCTTTCAGGATATGCTTCTTCTATCGCATGCTTTGATGATAGTGAAAAAGAATTAGGTGCTATTTTAATCGATATGGGTGGAGCAGTTTGCGATATGGTCATTCATGCGGGTAATTCTATACGATATAATGAATGCTTACAAATTGGTTCAGTAAATATCACTAATGATTTATCCATAGCTTTGCATACCCCACCAAAAGAAGCAGAAAAACTAAAATTAAATTATGCATCTTTAGCACAAAATGAAAACTCAATTATACAAATTCCATATATGGGTGATGAAAAAAGAAAAAATGAAGTTTCAGTAGAAGTTATATCTAATGTTATTTATGCAAGAATTGAAGAAACTATTATTATTTTAGCTAAAATGCTAAGTGATAATGCTTGTGCAAATCAAGCAGGAGCAGGCATAGTATTAACAGGTGGAATGACAAAATTTGCAGGACTTGACAAACTTGCTTCAGCTTATTTTGATAATAAAGCTGTTAGAATAGCGACCGCAAAAAAAGATACTATGGATGGCTTTAAAGAAATTTTTGAAGATGCAGAAAATAGCTGCGCTATAGGTCTTTGTTTATATGGTGGTGGACATTTTACTCCTTATGAATTAGATTCTAATGAAAAACTAAGATACAAAGGAGAGCCTGAATTTATCAACAAACAGATAAAACAAAATCTCACCATAGAAGAACATGAAGAAGAAAATAAAAATTTTGAAGAAATTTTTCAAGAACAGAGAGATTTTGAAGATGAAAAAACAGAATTAACAAAAGTTGAAACCAAAAAAGATAAAAAATCAAGTTTTATGCATAATTTTTGGAATAAATTAATAAACCAGTTCTAATAGGAGATACAATGAGCGAATATCTAGTAGAAGAAATGCAACACGCAAAAGGTGCAAAAATAAAAGTCATAGGCTGCGGTGGCGGTGGCGGTAATATGATAGATCATATGGTAAATATGGGCTTACATGATCTTGATCTTATCTCAGCAAATACTGATGCACAAGCTATAGCAAAATCTTTAGCAAAAACTAGAATTCAACTAGGTGAGAAAAAAACTAAAGGTTTAGGTGCTGGTATGCAACCAGAAATTGGAGCAGAAAGTGCAAGAGAAAGCTTTGAAGAAGTAAAAGCAGCTTTAAGTCAAAGTGATATAGTATTCATTTCAGCAGGACTTGGTGGTGGAACTGGTACAGGTGCAGCTCCTGTTGTAGCACAAGCTGCTAAAGAAGTAGGCGCATTAACTGTTTCGGTTGTAACTATGCCTTTTGCTTTTGAAGGAAAACAAAGAAAAAAATTAGCTGAAGCTGGCTTGGCTGAATTAAAAAAAGAAAGTGATTCTATCATTGTAATCCAAAATGAAAAACTTCTTAGTATACTTCCAAAAAAAGCAGGTATAAAAGAAGCATTCAAACTAGTTGATGATATCTTAGCTAGAGCTGTTAGAGGTATGGTGTCTATTCTTTTAGAAGATGGCGATATCAATGTTGACTTTGCAGATGTTAGAACTGTTATGAGCCATAGAGGTTTAGCTTTAATGGGTGTGGGTCATGGAGAAGGTGAAAATGCTATCATGGACGCATTATCAAGTGCTATAGAATCTCCATTATTAGATGGTATGACTATGAAAGGCGTTAAGGGCGTGATTATCCATTATAAAATTGGACCTGAATGCTCATTGATAGAAATTTCACAAGCTACTCAAAGCATTAGCGATATAGCAGATGAAAATGCAAAAGTAATCTTTGGTGCAACTACTGATGAAAGCATGGGCGATCGTGTTGAAGTAACTATCATTGCTACAGGTTTTGAAGATAAAGCTGAAATAGAAAGTGCTAAAGAACAAGAAGAAAGTAAAAAAAATAGCTATATGAATTTGCGCAAAGCTAGCGGTGGGTTTGATGAGGAAGTGATTTCTCAACTTGATGTTCCTGCTTTCTTGCGTCGTCAAATGGATTAATTTGTAAGTAAAAATCCTTATATGAATTCTTCATTATTATGTGATTTTTACGAACTAAGTATGGCTTATGCTTATTTTAAACAAAATATGCATAAGCAGATTGTTTATTTTGAAGTTTTTTTTAGAAAAGCTCCTGATAGTGCTTCTTATGCTATTTTTTGTGGATTAGAACAAATCATAAATCATATTAATCATTTTTCTTTCTCTAAAGATGACATAGATTTTTTGAAAAATACTAAAAAATTTGATGATGATTTTGTAAACTACCTTTCAACTTTAAAATTTAGTGGAGATATACTAAGTGTTAAAGAAGGTGAATGTATTTTTGCTAATATACCTTTAATGATCATCAAAGCACCTATAATAGAAGCTTTATTATTAGAAACTTTCATACTTTTAACCCTAAATCATCAATGTCTAATTGCCACTAAAGCTAGCAGAATTGCTCAAATTGCAAAAGAAAAATTACTCTTAGAATTTGGCTCTCGCAGAGCCCATGGAGAAAGTGCGGCTTTAAATGGTGCTAGAGCTGCTTTTATAGGTGGTTTTCATGCAAGTGCTTGTACTTTAGCTGGGAAAAAATTTAATATTCCTATTAGCGGAACCATGTCTCATGCTTGGGTACAAATGTTTGATGATGAGCTAAGTGCTTTTAGAGCATATTGTCAAATTTATAAAGATAATATAAGTCTTTTGATTGATACATATGATTATAAAAAAGGTATTGAAAATGCTATTTTAGTTTTTAATGAGTTAAATGCGCAAGATTCTATGCAAAATTATTCCATCCGTATTGATTCAGGAGATTTGCTGAAAATCTCTAAATATATTAGAAAAAAACTAGATCTTGCTAACTTAACAAAATGCAAAATCATAGCTAGTAATGCCTTAGATGAGTTCATCATAGAAAAATTACTAAAAAACAAAGCTCCAATCGATGCTTTTGGTATTGGAGAAAAGCTTATTACTTCAGCAAGCTCGCCTATTTTTGGAGCTGTTTATAAGCTTGTTGCATTAGAAAAAAACAATCAAATCATCCCTAAAATAAAAATTAGCGCAAGTTCAAGCAAAACAACCTTGCCACATTTTAAAAAACTTATAAGGTATTATAAAAACAATAAAGCAAGTTTTGATATTTTATATACACATGATGAGAGTATCAAAAATTATCAAGGCCATACATATAAAAATTTACATGAGCTTATTTTTAAAGATGGAAAATTAATCTATGGGCTTCCTAACTTGAAAAATATTCAAGAGTATCATAAAAAAAGTGTTGATAGTTTGGATTTTAAACTAAAAAAACTTCAAAATCCAAGTATTTATAAAGTAAAAATTTCTAAAAAATTACAAAATATGCAAAAAACTTACTTAGAAAAAAATTAATCTTTTTCTCTAAGTTTTACTTCATCTTCTACTTCAAGTAAAAATCTATCAACAAGCTCATCTTCTTTTAATTTTGCCACCACTTCACCATGTCTTATAACTAAACCTTGATTTTTTCCAAAAGCAATAGCCACATCAGCACCCTTAGCCTCACCCAAGGCATTTACAACACAACCCATAACACTTATATTTAATGGTTCTTTTATATGTTTAGTTTTTTCTTCTACTATCTTAATCGCTTTAATCAAATCGCTTTGAATTCTTCCACAAGTTGGGCATGAGATGATATTTACTCCACTCTTTTGCACTCCACTATCTTGCAAAATCGCTCTTGCTACTTTAATCTCTTCTTCAAGTTCCCCTGTCATAGAAACTCTCATTGTATCGCCTATACCTTTTAAAAGCAAATTTCCTAAGGCAATCGAACTTTTAACAGTACTATGAAATTTAGTTCCTGCTTCAGTAACCCCTAAATGAAACGGATAATCACAAAGTGGTCTTAGAGCTTCATAAGCTTTTATGGTATTTTGCACATCTGAAGTTTTCATAGAAATTTTAATGTCAAAAAAGTCTAAATCTTCTAGTAATTTTATATTATATAAAGCGCTCTCAAGCATAGCCTCTATATTATAACCATATTTATCGCTAAATTGCTTTTCTATAGAGCCATGATTTACCCCTATTCTAATAGGAATTTTTCTTTGTTTACAAGCTTGCACCACTTCTTTTATATTTTCTTTTGAGCCTATATTTCCCGGATTAATTCTCACCCCATCGATAAATTCAGCACAAAAAACTGCTAGCTTATGATTAAAATGTATATCCACTATTAAAGGCAAGGGGCTTTTTGCTTTGATTTCTTTTAAAGCTCTTGCATCTGCCATGTCCAAACAAGCTAAACGCACTATATTTGCACCGGCAAAATAAAGCCTATTAAGTTGCTCTAAACAACCTTCAATATCTCTTGTTTTAGTAAAAAGCATGGATTGCACAGAAATAGGTGCATCACCACCTATTAAAACATCGCCTACTTTTATTTGTCTTGTTTTATATCTTGTCATTAAAATCACTCTAAAAATATTTTTATATAATTTTAATAATTTAATCTAAAAATATCAAGGATTTAATATGAAAAATTTACTTAATTTTTTATCAGCTCATTTAGATAGCAAAAAAGCAAATTTTTTATTAAATTCACTCAAAACCAATCAAGATTATTTTTTTCAAAAATTTATACTAGATAATATAAATCATATTACAGCTTGGCTTAATAGTGACGATTTTAAACAATATGAAAATAAGACTTATCCACCATTAGTAAATCCAAAAAATATCGATATAGAACCTAGTGATTATTGCACAAAACTTGCTTGGAAACTAAACATACCTCTAGAAAATGCTAAATTTATCTATATTTCCCCTCATGGTGTTGGCGCTGCTGCTTTTTTAACACTACTCAATGAAGCATGCAATGTTTATTGCTCTGCTTCTTGGGTATCTCCAAACAACGGATATTACAGATATAATTTAAATTTTAAATCACTTCTTCAATACTCTCAAACAGCTATTAATATATCCGAGACAAATATTTTAGATTTGGATAAATATTTAAATTTAATTAGTTGTGATACACCTATACTAATTCAAACACGAGATCCCATATCTTTATTAAAACATTCATATGGAAGAGATTGGAGTAAAGTTCAAAGAAACTATAATCAAAATTTTAACTTAAATTTTAACTACCAAGAATATATTAATTTTTTAAAACCAAACAAAACTTACATGAAAGATGATTTTGAAAATTTACTAGAAAATACTTTTATAATGCATACTCTACTTAATAAAATTAACACAAACAATATTACTTATATAGATATGTGTGACTTAAACGAAAAGAAGGCTTATAATACTTTTATTAACTTGGCAGATAAATTTGATTTTACCCCCCCCATAATGATGAAAATCTTTTTAAAAGAAAAGAATTTAGAGGTTATATAAGATATTTGCTTCCTTTAATTTTTCAAGTAGATTATGAAATAAAATTAATTATTAATAGATATCATATAAGCAACGAGCAAATAAATATTTTTTCCTACATTAGCAATAATGATCTTAAAAATAACATTGGCATTTATATCGATAAAAATAAAATATCTAAATTTTTAAATCATAAAAATTATGCAAGAATCAAACAATATTTATCCAATTTTTTAGATGCAATCAAAGAAATTGTTGACTACACAGAAACAAATCTTATGAAAGAAGATGAAGTATTAGACTATCTCAAGAAAAACAAAACAGCAAGGCTAAAACTCAAAGATATATTAGATAAAGAACTGATACATATTAAAAATTTCCGCCCTGATATTGTGAAATCATGGAAATATTACCAAGAATTTGAAAAATTCTTTAACTAAAATCAACCGGATCTATATCGCAAGTAATATTTTTAAAATTTAAAGCAAAGTGCTCAAACTTTACAAGCTCTTGGTGAGTATTAGCACGCAATAATACATAAAAACGCCATTTTTTATTTAGCATTTCAATACCACAAGCACCATGGCCTACTAATTGCACTTGTTTTAATTCTTGAACTTTATTAGCTATAAATTCACATAAATTTAAAGCTTTGTTTTTATCCTCATCTTCAATAATTAGCCTTAAAAGTCTTTTAAATGGGGGATAAAGCTCATTTCTGGCATTTAATTCATCTTTTAAAAAACTATCATAATCTTGTATATATTTTTCAAAAAAAGATCTATTTTTAGTTTGTAAAAGTACCCTACCCTCACCCTTTCGACCTGCACGACCTGCTACTTGCATAGCAAGAGCCAAAGTCTCTTCCAAAGCTTTAAAATTAGGTCTGAATAAATACTCATCAAGACCTAAAATCACACTCAAATCCACATTGTGATAATCATGTCCTTTAGCAAGCATAGAAGTGCCTACTAAAATATCAATTTTTTCTTGGTTAAAATCTTTTAAAATCATATCAAGCTTTTTTACACTGCTAATCTCATCACTATCAAATCTTTTTATGATAGGATTAAACTCGGCTAATTCTTTTTCTAAAAGCTCACAAAGCTCTGCTGTGCCCATTTTTTTAGCTTCAAGCATAACTCCATTGCAGGTTGGACAAGTTTGATCAATTTCTTTAGTAAAATTGCAATAATGACATTTTAATGCATTTTTATTTTTATGCAAACTCAAAGCAATAGAACAAAAAGGACATTTAATGGTATTAGCGCATTCTTTGCATAAAATTTGTCTAAAATTTGCCCTTGTAGGTAAAAATACCACAGCTTGCTTTTTATTTCTTAAACTAATTTTTAATTCTAAAAGTAATTTTGACGAGACACTAAGCTCGCTCTCATCATATAAAAACTGCTTTTTGCTTTCAAAAAAGGTTCCTTTAAGTCTAAAACAAGGATGTTTATAATAACTTACAACACTTGGAGTAGCCGAACCTAAAAGAACTTTTATATGCATTTTTTTTGCTACAAATAAAGCCAAATCTCTTGCATTGATTTTTGGATTATTAGAAGCTTTATAAGAATTATCATGCTCTTCATCAATAATAATCAAACCCAAATTCTTAAAAGGTAAAAACAAAGCCGATCTAGCTCCCACCACTAAAAGAGCTTTTGAATTTGTTAAATCTTGCAAGTATTCTTGCTTTTTTTTCTTAGTAATTTTAGAATGCCACAAGAAAAAATGCTCACCAAAATACACTTTTAATCTTTTTTGCATTTGCGGAGTTAGAGCGATTTCTGGCATTAAAAGCAAAACTTGCTTTCCTTGCTCTAGATATTCTTTTATCAAGCTAATATAAATTTCAGTTTTACCACTTCCTGTATCGCCAAATAATAAACTAGTTTGTTTAGTTTTTATAAATTCCAAAGCCTCTTGCTGGTTTTTACTTAAACTAGGTGCTTTTTCTATATGAATTTTTTCATTTTTATACTCTTTAATGCTTTCAAACATACCCAAAACAAAAGCTATTTTACTAGCATAATAATAAGCAATAAATTGAGCAAGTTCGTATTGGTATTGCGTTAGTTTAAAACCTATTTTTTCTTTTATAGCTTGGGTTTTAAAATCAGGCTTTGAACATTTTTGTAAAATTATAGCTTTGAGATTTTTTTTCCTCGCAAGATCAACTATCACTTCATCTAAAATTTCAATTTCTTCTTCACTTTCATAAATTAAGGTATCTAAATAATATCCTTTTATAGCAAGTTGATAAAAATTCAAAACCCATAATCCTTACAATTTAAACTCACACATTCTAAAAAAACTTTTTCACTATTATAAGAAAAATCTATGTAATTTTTAGCATTTATAAAAAATCTATATTGGGTACTTGCTATTTTCATCCATGATTTTTTACTTGAAACAATTGGCTTATCTAATACACTATATGAACAATGATTTGTTTTTTTGTAATTTTGCAAACTATCACAAAAAAATAATTTTTGATTTTCACTATTTATCAAAGCTTCATCTAAAATGGCTGGAAAATCCTTACTTTCTTTAAATAAAAACTGATTTTTGAGTAAAGCCAAAGAAGCATTGATGAGCTCTACCTCACTTTTTGCTTGGATAAGTTTAGCATCATTTTTTCCAAAAGAAAAATACGGATAAGCAATTGTGCTAAGAATAGCAATAATCATCATACAAAAAATAAGCTCTACTAAAGTAAAAGCTTTTTTTACTTGCATTTATTGTATTTCTTCATCGATAGTGTTTATAAGTTTGTTGAGTTCTTTTTTTAAGATATAATTTTCATAGCTAAGTTTTACAAAAGCATTAATGAAATTTGCAAGTTCTATCTTACCTGTGCCTCCAGAAATTAAAGCAATCTCATCTTCAAGATGATTTGCAAATTCATTACTGCATGTTACAACAAAGTCTTTCGCATAGACATTGATTGTAACTTTTCTTTGATTATTGTTTGCCAAGAACTGCCTCTATTTTTTTGATCACATCTTCACTTTCAATATTTTTATTTTTAAGCTCTTCTTCCAAACGCGCAATTTGATTGTTTTTAGCTTCATTTTGTGCTTTTACGCTTACTAATTCATTTCTTAAATTTTCATTTATTTCACATACTTCATTATATTTAGCCAAAAGCTCATTTACTTTATCTGTCATTGTGTTGATTATTCTTTCATCATACATAATTTTTTGCCTTTATTGATTTTATATTTTAGAGTATTTTAAACACATATTGTAACAAAAAAAAATTTAATTTTGCATAGCTTTTTGTTTTAAAATTTAAATTTTTAGAAAAAATTTTGTGTAAAATTAGTAAAAATACAAGTTAGGAAAAATTATGTTTGAACTTACTAGCGAATTTAAGCCAAGTCCTGATCAAAAGCAAGCTATTGATGGTATAGTAAAAAGCATTAAAGCAGGCAATAAATACCAAACCTTGCTAGGTGTTACAGGTAGTGGAAAAACTTTCACTATGGCAAATATCATTAAAAACTTAAACATGCCTACTCTTATCATGAGCCACAATAAAAGCTTATGCGCGCAACTTTATAGTGAATTTAAAGGCTTTTTTGCAAATAATCATGTGGAGTATTTTATAAGCTATTATGATTATTATCAACCCGAGGCTTATATACCAAGAACCGATGTTTTTATAGAAAAAGACAGCTCTACTAATGAAGACTTAGAAAGATTAAGACTAAGCGCAAGTGCTTCGCTTTTAAGTTATGATGATGTTATTTGCATAGCTAGTGTTTCAGCAAATTATGGTTTGGGAAATCCAAGTGAGTATGTGGGTATGGTTTTGATTTTAGAGCTTAATATGCAAATAAATCAAAAAGAACTTTTAAAAAAACTTGTAGATATGGGTTATAAACGCAATGATAATTTCTTTGACAGAGCTGATTTTAGAGTCAATGGAGATATAGTAGATATATATCCAGCTTATTATGAGGATGAAGCTATTAGACTTGAATTTTTTGGCGATGAACTTGAGGCGATGTATCATTATAATGTTTTAGAAAATAAAAAAGGTAAAGACTTAAAAAAATTTATACTTTATCCAACTAGTCAATTTAGTGTAGGTGAAGCTAGACTTAAAGAGGCTATAAAAGGTATAAAAGCTGAATTAAATAAACGCCTTGCTTATTTTGAAAATGAAAATAAACTCGTAGAAGCACAAAGACTAAAACAAAGGGTAGAATTTGACCTTGAAATGCTTCAAAGTACTGGCATGTGCAAAGGAGTTGAAAATTATGCCTTGCATTTAACAGGGCTTAAGAGCGGCGATACACCTTATACGCTTTTTGATTATTTTGCCATTAAAAATCAAGATTTTTTAGTCATTGTAGATGAATCTCATGTATCTTTACCACAATTTCGCGGAATGTTTGCAGGGGATAGAAGCAGAAAGCAAACTTTGGTTGATTATGGTTTTCGCTTGCCAAGTGCCTTAGATAATAGACCTTTGATGTTTGATGAATTTATTAATAAAAATTGTAAATTTTTATTTGTTTCAGCCACACCTGCACCTTTAGAACTAGAATTAAGCAAAGAAAATATTTTTTATCAAATCATGCGTCCAACAGGGCTTTTAGATCCTAAAATAGAAATCAAAGATAGTGAAAATCAAGTAGAAATTTTATACGATGAAGCTAAAAAAGTTATAGATCGTAATGAAAGAGTTTTAATAACCGTTTTAACTAAAAAAATGGCTGAAGAGCTTAGTAAATACTACTTAGAACTTGGCTTAAAAGTAAAATACATGCACTCAGAAATTGATGCAATTGAGCGCAATGAAATCATCCGTGGCTTAAGAAGTGGCGCTTTTGATATTTTAATCGGGATTAATCTTTTAAGAGAAGGACTTGATTTACCTGAAGTTTCCCTTATAGCGATTATGGATGCAGACAAGGAAGGCTTTTTAAGAAGCACCACCGCACTCATTCAAACGATGGGACGCGCGGCTAGAAATGTCAATGGAAAAGTATTACTTTTTGCTAAAAAAATCACAAAATCTATGCAAGAAGCTATCGATACTACCAATGAAAGAAGAACCCTACAAGAAGCTTATAATAAAAAGTACAACATCACACCAACCTCAGTAAAAAGAAACATAGAAGAAAGTTTAAAACATGAGCTTGAACAAGGAGAAATTTATCGTAAAGGCAAAGAACTTGAAAAAATGCCTGCGAAAGAACGCGCTAAAATAGTAAAAGAATTAAGAAAACAAATGCTAGAAGCAGCTAAAAATCTTGAGTTTGAGAAAGCGGCAATGCTTAGAGATGAAATTAATAAATTAAGAACTTTATAATCCCTTAAATAAGGGATTATTTATTTGCTCTTTCTATATACTCTCCACGCACAGTATCAACGCGGATTACTTCCCCTTCTAATACATGGAAAGGAATTTGCACTACTGCGCCTGTTTCTAAAGTAGCTGGTTTTTTGTTTGAGCCTTGAGTATCACCTTTAAAATTTGGTGCTGTTTCAATAATTTTAAGTTCCATTACTTGAGGTACTTCCACACCAATTGCTTTTCCATTGTGAAATAAAACATCTACCATGGTTCCATCAAGCATCCATTTTTTAGCTTCACCCACATCTTCATCGCTAATTGCAACTTGCTCATAAGTTTGAGTATCCATAAATTGACAATTTTCACCATCATCGTATAGATATTGCATTTGTTTTTCTTCTAAATTTGGAGATTCGCATTTATCTCCTGCATGGAAAGTTTTTTCTAAAACCTTACCATCGATAAAAGATTTAATTTTAATACGTACAAAAGCAGGACCTTTTCCTGGTTTTACGTGTTGATATTCTACGATTTTAAAAGGAATACCATCAATTTCTATTTTTAAACCTTTTTTTAAATCTCCCATTCCATAAGAAGCCATATATTTTCCTTAATTTTAAAATTAAAAAATAATTGTAACAATTAAGGCTTATAAAAAGCCTTAAATTTCTGCATATTCTGCAAAAATACAAGCATCAATAGCTCTTAATTCCTCAAGCAAAGCTTTTGAAATTTTTGTATCAAGCAAAATTACAGCCAAAGCTTTTCCAAAGCCATTTCTACCAAGTCTAAAATCGGCTATATTGACATTATTTTTGGCTAAAATTCCGCTAACATTAGCAATAACTCCTGGTATGTCATTGTTATTTAAAATTATCATTTTCCCTTTTGGTTTAAAATCTACATCAAAACCATTTAATTCTACTATTCTTTGTTCATTTTCACCAAAAATAGTTCCTGAGATAGAAAGGTTAGAATTATCTGTAATTACTTTTATAGTGATTTTATTACTATAACCACTACTTGGTAGAATACAAGAAGAAAGTTCTACGCCCTTATCTTTAGCTACAAAATGTGCGTTAATATAATTAATATTCTCACCTAAAATACCTCTTAAAACACTCACTGTTGCAAAAGTTAATAAAGACTCATTATACTCGCTAATTTGTCCTTCGCTCTCAAGTTTAATAGCCTTAATAGGAGTTTTATCAAGCTGAGCAGCCAAAAAGCCCATTTTGGAAATAAGCTCAATATAAGGTGCTACAAAACTTGGTAAATCTTCAGTTTTAATCGGTAAATTTAAAGCATTAGGATAAGAAATTCCTCTTGCAGCATTTAAAGCTTGCTCGCATGCTTGGATAGCGATATTTTCTTGACTTTCTAAAGTGTTTGCACCAAGATGAGAAGTAACAGAAACATTTTCAAAGTCTAAAAATGGATGATTAGTTGCTGGTTCTTTATTAAACACATCGATACCAAGCCAAGCTATTTTACCACTTTTTAAACCTTCACACAATGCATCTTCATTATAAAGACCACCTCTGGCACAATTTATCAATCTTACCCCATCTTTCATTTTAGAAATTTCTTCAAAAGAAATCATATCTGTTGTTTCTTTTGTTTTTGGCGTATGTATGGTAATAAAATCACTTTGAGTTAAGATTACATCTAAAGAATTCACACACTCTATACCCAAATCAGTCATTTTAGAAGCTACCACATAAGGATCATAAGCTATAACTTTCATACCAAAAGCTTTTGCACGTACAGCCACTCTTGAACCTATATTACCAAAACCTATAACTCCTAAAGTTTTATTCATAAGTTCAACACCATACCACTTTTCTCTTTCCCATTTTCTTTGTATTTTTAAAAAATTATGAGCATTTACAAAAGATCTTGCAGAGCATAATAAATGATTCATAGTAAGCTCAACTGCTGCTATGGTATTAGCCGTTGGTACATTCATTACTATAATGCCTTTTTTAGAGCATTCATCTATATCAACATTATCAACCCCAACGCCTGCTCTAACTAAAGCTTTTAAATTAGAACATGCATTGATAAATTTCAAATCCACATCCGTTGAACTTCTAGTAATAGCAACATCTACATCATTTAATTTTGTTAAAAGTTTATCTTTAGGCAAATGCGCTGCTTCGATAAGCTCAACATCATCAGCTTTTCTTAAAAGTTCTACGCCTTTGTCTAATATCGCATCACATACAATAATTTTTTTCATAACCAAACCTCCTTTAATTTTGCATTTATGTTATAAATTTTTAATTTGTCGATCAGTGTATTTAATACTTTTTCATTATTTGTATCTAAATAAATTGCCACTTCATCTTTACTCTGTGTTAAAGTGTATTTGATAAAAAAAGAATGCAGAGTTTGCTTTAAACAAAACATAGAATAAACATCATTTTTATTTACATCGAGCATATAAAATTTTTGTTTTGGCTTTACTACAGAATCATCCATATTAAAACTCATATAAAATTCATTTGCTGCTGGAGAAAAATCATTGATTTTAATATTTGAAAGTTTATCTTGCCAAGTTTGTGGTAACTCTTTTTTTATTTCATCAAAAGAATATTTAACATTTTGTGAGATAGGTAAATTCCCAATATCTACATATCTCACCATAAAAATAAAAGCAATAAATAAAATTAGGCTTAAAAAACCTAAAATACCATAAAGGGTATATTTTTTCATTTTTTATTATAAAAGTTGATCTTTGATAATATCACCTAAAGTTACTTTGTCATTATCATTGATTTCATTTAATGCTTCTCTTTCTTTCATTCTTGCAAGGCTTTTTACGCTTAAACGAATTCTATTTTTCTTTTCATCAATGAAAACAATCAAAGCTTCTATTGTATCACCTACTTTTAAACTTGAAAAATCAATATTACCTAAATCCTCTTTATGAATAAGCGCATCAACGCCTTCTTCAAGCTCTACAAAAACTCCAAAATCTTTAATATCTCTAATTTTACCAGAAATAACATCATTTACTTGGTGTTTTTGAGCATAAACTTGAACAGGACTTTTTTGTAATTCTTTAGTACTTAAAGAAATTTTTTGATTTTCTTTATCTAGTTTAATGATTTTAACTTCTACAACATCACCAACTTTATACATATCTTTACATTTATCACTTCTATTCCAAGAAGCATCTTCATTATGCAACAAACCTTCTAAATTAGCAATTTTTATAAAGGCACCAAAATTAGTCACGGAAGTAACACTGCCTTTTAGCACATCACCTACTTTATATGATTTTAAAAACTCATCAAAAGGTTTTGCTAATAAATTTTTTAAAGAAACTCTAAGTCTTCTTTCTTTAGCATTAATTTCAATCACTTCCACATCAAGCTCTTGACCTTCGTTAATATAATCTTTTGGATTTTTAGCATTTTTATCCCAAGAAATTTCACTTATATGTAAAAATCCTTCTATATCATTTCCTAAATCTACAAAAGCACCATATGGTTCTATATTTGAAACCGTAACTTTAATAGTATCACCAACTTCTAAACCATCTTTAATTTCATCCCAAGGATCAGGCATGGCAAGTTTTATAGATAAAGAAAGATGTTTTTTATCTTTATCATATTTAATCACTTTTACAGGAACTTTATCACCTTCATTATACAACGAACTAGGATTTACTGGTCCTTTATAAGAAATTTCACTATAATGAACTAAACCATCAACACCACCTACATCAACAAACATACCGTAAGTAGTGATTTTTTTAACAACACCTTCTATAATTTCTTCTTGATTTAATACATTTGAAATAATTTCTTTGCGTTTTTTTCTTTCCTCATCTACTATTTTTTTTCTAGAAACTACTATACTCTGAGCTTCTTTATCTATTTTTATAATTTTAACTTTAAAAGTTTTATTGATAATATTATTTGAATCTTTAAAACTGCTTTGTGATTTTGGTAGGAAAAACTCCACTCCATTTTCATCCACAGCTACAAAGCCACCTCTATTTTTACCAATGATTTTTACATCAAATATACTTTCATCATCTTTATAATTGTTAATAAATTCTTTAACTTTTTGTTTTCTTAAAGCTTTTTTATGAGAAAGTAAAGATCTGCCACCGCGAGAACCTACTATAGCAACTTCTAATGTATCACCTTCTTTGAAGATAAATTCGCCTTTTTCGTTTTGAATTTCTTCTGCTACTAAAATACCTTCTGATTTTTGTCCTACATTTACAAATACCTCATCACCTTTAATCGCGACAATTATACCTTGTGTAGTTGCCTCCTCATCAGACTTAAAAGATTCTTCAAGCATTTGCTCAAAATCTTCTTCTATGATAATATCCTCTAGTCTGTTTTGAACTTTTTTGTTCACCTCGCTCATTGTGGTCCTTTGTTTTAAATTTTAATTGTTGATTATAGTATTGTTTTCTTTAAACTTAGTTAATTTTGGTGTATTCTTTGATTTTTTCCAAAACCAAATCAATCACCCAATCAGGTGTAGAAGCACCCGCACTAATGCCACATTTTTCTTTACCACTAAACCATTCTTTCTGAATTTCTTTTTCATTTTCGATTAAATAACTATCTTCACAATAGTTTTTTGCTATCAAAAAAAGCTGTTTAGTATTGGCTGAGTTCTTCCCTCCAACTATTATCATTACATCACTTTTTTTAGCAAGTTCATTGATTGCTTCTTGATTTTTAAAAGTCGCATCACATATTGTATTAAAAACACGCACTTCCTTAACCCTAAGCATTAAAAAATTTACAATTTCCATAAATTTTTCTATCTTTTTTGTAGTTTGTGATACTACTGCAATTTTAGAAGGCAATTTAATATCAAGCAATTCTTTTTCATCAAGCACTACATAAGCTTTAGTACTTACATAACTTCTAACCCCTTTTACTTCAGGATGATTTTCATCCCCAAAAATAACAACTTCATAACCTTCATTGCTCATTTGTTCACAAATTTTTTGAGGTTTAGTCACAAAAGGACATGTAGCATCAAAAATTTCTATATCTTTTTGCTTTAATTTTTCTAAATCTTGCTTTGTAATACCATGGGTTCTAATAATGGCTTTTTTTTCTGCGTTTAATTCATTGATATCATTTAATGTTTTAACATTATAATTTTTCCAAAGTCTTGTGATTTCTTCATTATTATGAATTAAAGGTCCTATAGTAGCTGCATCTTTAATCTGCTCGGCTTTTTTAATAGCTCTTTTTACTCCAAAACAAAATCCATAACTTTTTGCTAATTCAATCTCCAATCTTAGCTCCTATTTGCTTTAAAATCTCAATAAAATTTGGAAAAGAAGTTTTGATGCATTCACTATCATCTACTTCCATTCCACATCTTAAACCTAAAATTAAAAAACTCATCGCAATTCTATGATCTCCAAAGCTTTCTATTTTAGCATTTTTAACTTCGCCGCCTTCTACTTCAAAGCCATCTTCAAATTCTTTTACTTTTATGCCACATTTTTGCAAATTTAATACAATTGATTTGATTCTATCACTTTCTTTTACGCGCAATTCTTTAGCATTTTTTATAATGCTTTTTCCTTTTGCACAAGCAAAAGCTATAGCCAAAGCTGGAATTTCATCAATCAACCATGCGATATTTTCACTCACATTTACTGCCTTTAGAGGCGCACTTTCAACACAAATTTCTCCAATACTTTCAAAATCTTCATTAGTAATATTATAAGTGATCTTTGCACCCATTTTTTCTAAAATTTTAAAGGCTTCAATGCGTGTTTTATTTAACAAAACATTTTTTAAAACTACTTTTGAATAAGGTAAAATACAAGCAGCTAAGGCAAAATAAAAGGCTGATGATGGATCATTTGGTACACATACTTCAAATGCTTTTAATTTTTCTTTTAAAGGATTGATTTTGATAAAAGTTTTATCCTCATTTAAATACTCAATGCAAGCTCCCATTTTATTAAGCATAATCTCACTATGATCCCTTGAAAGCTCAATTTCTTTAAAATAACTTTCTTTTTTGGCAAATAAAGCTGCTAAAATTAAAGCTGATTTTACTTGAGCTGAAGCAATATTACTACTAAAGTCAAAACCATCTAACTTAGCCCCTTGTATGCAAATAGGCGCTAAATTTGCGTTAGCTCTTCCAAAAATCTTAGCTCCTAAACTCATCAAAGGCCCACTCACTCGCTTCATTGGCCTAGCATTTAAATAACAATCTCCACTAAGAACAAAAAATTCATCTTCAATAGCACTTAAAAAACCTATTAAAAGTCTCATAGCTGTACCTGAATTTCCACAATCTAAAACGCAATTTGGAGATTTTATATATTTTGGAGCTTTAATATAAATTAATCCATCAATTTCTTCAACTTCAGCTCCTAAAGCTTGAATGATTGCTAAAGTATGTAAAGTGTCTTGTGCTTTTAGATAATTTTTAATCTTACAAGTTCCTTGAGTAAGCAAAGAAAAAATAGCAAAGCGATGAGATATAGACTTATCAGAAGCTATATCTTCAAGCTCTACTTTAAAAGAATCAATAGGGCTTATCTTCATCGAAGTTTTAAACCATGCTCATCATCTAAAGCTTTGATAATTTTATCAATATATTCAAGGATAATATTATCTTCTAAGGTTTTTTCAAAATCTCTAAATACCAAATTAATAGTCAAGCTATAAAAATCGCCTAAATTCTCATCTGTATATAAATCTACCACTCTAAAGCTTTCTAATCTTTCGATATTTAATTTAGCAATAGTGTGTTTGATTTTTTCATATTCAAAACCCTTAGGTATAACTATACTTAAATCCCTGCTCATAGATGGAAATTTAGAATATGCTTTAGCGGTTTTAAAGTCTTGTTTTAAGCCTTCCAAATCAAGCTCACAAATATAAGTTTTAACCAAATCCCTTTCATTTTCTATACTTAAATGCACTCTACCTACAAAACCTATACGCTTGTCATTTTTATATACATTTGCTTGTTCATATGGGCTTAAAAATGCATATTCTGATTTTTGTAAACTAAACTCACCTATAATGCTTTTTAATTCTGCTAAAAAGGTATAAAAATCCACTAAAACAGGCTTGGCCTTATTTGTGATTTTAGCTTCTTCTTTATAGCCACTAAAGATCATTGCAAATTTAGCATGCTCATTTGAAAACTCATCAAAAACACTACCACACTCAAAAAGTTTAATTTTCTTTTTTGAATTTCTTAGATTAAAGCTTACTGCATTTAAAAGATGATTTATCAAAGTACTTCTTAAAGTATTAAGTTCGTTAGTAATAGGATTAATGAGTTTGTTTTTAATACATTTAAATCCTAGCTGACTTAATTCTTCTTCATTATCCAAAACATAATGCACACTTTCAAAATATCCATTGTTGCTTGCTTTTAATCTTAAATTTTTAAGCTCTTGATAATCAAAATATACTTGATTTAAGCGATTTTTTTCTCTAAATTCTAAAGCTTTTGATGGGATATTATCAATACCGATAATTCTTACTATTTCTTCACTAATATCAGCTATATTTACTATATCACTACGGTGAAGTGGAATTTTAATATTAAATTGTTCATCATTTACCACACTTATTTCAAAGCCTAGTTTTCTAAGAATTTTGACTAAATTATTTTTATCTATAGGCATACCAATGATTTTATCAACCTCTGCACCAAAAATCCCAATAATATTTGCTTCATTTTCTTTAAAAACTTGTTGGCTTCCTGAAAAAACACCCATTGCACTAATTTTTAAGCACTCATTAAATAAATACTCCATTCCCAAAGAAAGCTTAGGCTCACTGCCTCTTAAAGAACGATATATAGTATCATTTTTCTTTTTATAAAAGGCTATTGCATTTGCTATAGTTTGAGGATGAGTATAGCTTGCTTCTATAATGATGATTTTACTCTCATCATTAATTTTAAATTTATCTTCTTGCTCTATACCTGCTAAAGCAATCAACTCATCTTTATAATAAACCCCATATTCTCCATGTTCTTGAGTTTTAATCTCTAAAACAATCTTTTCATCAATTTGACAATCTTGACAAAGCTTATGAAAATCATAAGCACAAAAAATCACTCCACTTGCATGAGTTGCATAAGTTAAAAGATTTTCTATGTTGTTATTTTTATATGCTTCAATCAAAGCAAGGCGAATTTGTATCATGATATTTAACTTAAATTCTTCTTTAATCTCTAGTGCCTTATAAGCAAAAAATCCTTCAACATCACTTTGATTTTTAACACTTAGTATTCTTCCTATACCTACGCTATTTTCACCTTCTTTTAAAGGATTTAATTCTTTTAAATTTAAATCAAGTGCTGCACTTAAATCTCTAGCAACACCATATAAACTCAAGCAATCCCCGCGATTTGGAGTAAGTTCTATTTCAATTAATTCATCATTAAACAAATTATATTCATTAAGAGCTTTTCCTAAAACTAACTCTCCCATACTTTCATCTAAAACCATAATGCCTTCATTACTTTTTCCAAAACCAAGCTCACTAGAAGAGCAAATCATACCCATAGATTCAACCCCTCTAAGTTTGGCAGGTTTTATCTCAAGTCCACTAGGAAGCACTGCACCTACTAAAGATACGGCTACAAATTGATCTTTATCAACATTTTTTGCACCACAAACAATTTGTAAGATTTCATTCCCAACATCTACTTTACAAATATTCAATTTATCTGAATTTTCATGTTTAACTTTTTCTAAAACCTTACCTATTACAACTTTTTGGGGAGCTTTAACACTTTTGAAACTATCAACCTCTAATCCTATGGAATTTAAAGTATTTACTATAGTTTGTGTTGATATTTCACTTAAATCAATCCATTCATTTAACCAATTTCTACTAATAATCATCTAAATTGCTCCAATAATCTTAAATCACCTTCAAACATAGAACGCAAATCAGGAATTTTATGTAAAAGCATAGCAAAACGCTCCACACCCAAACCAAAAGCATAACCACTTACATTTTTATAACCAACAAATTTATAAACATTAGGATCAACAACGCCACATCCTAAAACTTCAAGCCATCCTGTTTGCTTACAAACCCTACATCCACAACCTTTACAAAACACACAAGAAATATCTACTTCAGCAGATGGCTCTGTAAAAGGAAAAAAACTTGGTCTAAAACGCACTTTTACATCGCCAAACATATGTTTTAAAAAATGCTCTAGCATATCTTTTAAATTTGCAAAATTTACCTTATCGCCTTCTTCTACCACAAGTCCTTCTACTTGATGAAACATAGGCGTATGTGTAATATCAAAATCTCTTCTAAAAACTGCACCTGGTGCTATCATTCTAATAGGTGGTTTTTGAGATAGCATAGTTCTAATTTGCACTGGAGAAGTTTGAGATCTAAGCAAGGTTTTATCTTCAAAATAAAAAGTATCTTGCATATCTCTTGCAGGATGATTTTGTGGTAAATTCAATGCTTCAAAATTATGAAAATCATCCTCAATCAAAGGCCCTTTTTCTATACTAAAATTTAAAGCTGTAAAATATTCTATGATTTTATCCATAGTTTGCATGATTGGGTGCAAAGCACCTGCATTTGAAGTTTCATCAAAAAAGCTAAAATCTTGCACATCTTGTTTCATTTTTTCATTTAAAGCTTTTTCTTCTAATTCTTTTAATTTTATTTGATAAGCCTCATTAAATTCATCTCTTGTTTTATTTAAACCATTGGCAAATTCTTTTTTTTCTTCACCTTGTAAATCTTTTAACTTTGCAAATTCTAAAGTCAAAATACCTTTTTTTCCTAAAACACTTACTTTTATATTTTCAAGCTCTGCTAAAGTATTTACAGAAGCAATTTTTTCTATCATATCTTGCAATTTTAGCTCCAACTAAATTTTTTTTAAACATTCTAATGTAAAATTATTTAAAATTAGCAAAAATAATAAAAAAAGGACTATTAAATGAGAGAAAAAACCGTATTTGAACTAATCGTAGAAGGAAAAATCCCTGCTAATAAAGTTTTAGAAAGTGAAAAATTTTTAGCTTTTCATGATATCAATCCTAAAGCACCTATTCATATTTTAATCATTCCAAAAGAGCATTTTGAAAACTTTCAAGAATTAAGACCTGAATTAATGAGTGAAATGACACAATTTATCCAAGAACTAGCTACTCTTTTAGGACTTGATAAAAGTGGATATAGATTAATCACAAATTGTGGAAAAAATAGCGGACAAGAAGTTTTTCATTTACATTTTCATATGTTAGGTGGATTTGAGCTTCCAAAAAATAAAGAAACCCAAATCAATCCTCAATCTTTATTCTAAAAAGAGCTAACTCTTTTTAGATAGCAGGACCAGCTAGTTTAAATTCTGCTCCTTCTTTTACATCTTCATAGCGTTTGAAATTTTCTATAAACATTTTTGCAAGCTTTAATTTAGTTTCTTCATAAGCTTTTTTATCCTCCCAAGTATTAACAGGGTTTAATAACTTACTTTCTACACCCGCTAATTCTTTTGGAACTGCAAGATTAAATAAATCATAGTTTTCAAACTCACAATTTTGTATGCTACCATCTAAAATCGCATTAATACAAGCTCTAGTAGCTTTAATACTCATTCTTTTGCCTACACCATAAGCTCCACCGCTCCAACCGGTATTTACCAGATAAACATTTACATTATGCTTGCTGATTTTTTCGCCCAAAAGTTTTGCATAAACAGTTGGGTGTAATGGCAAAAACACTTCTCCAAAACAAGCTGAAAAAGTCGCAACAGGTTCGGTAATGCCTCTTTCAGTACCTGCTACTTTAGCAGTATAACCACTTAGAAAATAATACATTGCTTGTTCTTTACTAAGCTTACTAACCGGAGGTAAAACACCAAAAGCATCCGCTGAAAGGAAAATAATATTACTAGGATGACCTGCACTAAGGCTTGGCTCGTGATTTAAAATATGCTCTATCGGATAAGAAACTCTAGTATTTTCAGTTTTAGAACCATCATTGAAATCAACGCTTAAATCATCTTTTAAAACTACATTTTCTAAAAGTGCATTTTGCTTTATAGCTCCATAAATTTCTGGTTCACTTTGAGGATCAAGGTTAATACATTTTGCATAACAACCTCCTTCAAAATTAAACACACCCTCATCATCCCAACCATGCTCATCATCGCCTATTAATTTTCTTTTTGGATCAGTTGAAAGAGTAGTTTTACCCGTACCACTAAGCCCAAAGAAAAGCGCTACATCACCTTTTTCTCCAACATTAGCACTACAATGCATAGAAAGTTTATTTTCTAGTGGAAGCCAATAATTCATCATAGAAAAAATTCCTTTTTTCATCTCTCCACCATACCAAGTTCCACCAATTACTGCTATATTTTTTTCTATGTTAAAAATGACAAAAACCTCTGAATTTAAACCATCTTTTTTATAATCTTCATTAATACATTTGCAAGCATTATACACCACAAAATCAGGTTTAAACTCACTAAGTTCTTCTTCTTTTGGACGAATGAACATATTTTTTACAAAATGTGCTTGCCATGCAATTTGAGTTACAAAACGCACAGCTTTACGACTTTTTAACGAAGCTCCACAATATGCATCTTGGATATAAATATCACTATTACTAAGTTGTTTTTTAGCTTTTGCTAAAAGCTTTTCAAATAATTCCTCACTAATAGGCTGATTAATCTTACCCCAAGCAATGTATTTTTGCGAAGGATCTTGTTTTACAAAATATTTATCTTTAGGACTTCTTCCAGTAAAAATTCCTGTATCTACACTAAAGGTACCATTTTTAGTACATACACCTTCATTATTGTTTTTTTCGTGCTTTAAAAGCTCATCATAACTAAGATTGTGAAAAACTTGTCCGATATTTTCTAAGCCTAAATTTTCTAAACCTTTCATCTTTACCTCCTTATTTATAAGTCATTAAAGCTTGACCTTCACTTACACTCTCACCAGTATTTATTAAAAGTTCTGCAATTTCTCCATCTTTACTTGCACTAATCTCAATTTCCATTTTCATAGCTTCAAGTACAGCTACAACTTGACCTGCCTTTACACTATCATTTTCTTTAACTAAAATTTTAAATACATTTGCATTCATACTTGCAACAATAGCATTATCACTTACTTGAGTTTTTGCAACTTTTGCATTATCTGCACTTACTTTTACAGCACTTTTAACATTAACATCTCTATCAAACCCTGCACTTACTTCTACATGGTATTTGTTACCATTAACTGAAACGGTAAATTGATTTTCATCGATAAGACTTGATTTTAATTTGCTATTTTTTCTAACATTAACCTTAGCTTCACCTTTTAAGAAAGCTATGCCTTTTTCTTTACAAGCTGCAACGATAAAAATATTTTCTTCACTTGTTTCTAAATTTTCTTTTTCTAATAAGTTTTTAATATAAGCTGTACTTTTGCTCTCATCAGCATCAGCAATATCTGTGGCTAATTTTGTAGTTGGTTCTAATTTTAATTGCTCGCTTGCAAGCTTAATTACTTCAGGATCTGGAGCAACGGGAGTTTTTCCAAAATATCCTAAAACCATTTTTCCATATCCATCTGCAATTTTTTTCCAAGGACCAAACATTACATTATTAAAAGCTTGCTGGAAATAAAACTGCGATACAGGAGTAACAGAAGTACCATAACCACCTTTTTCTACTACTTCTTGCATAGCTTTTATAACTTGAGGAAATTTATCTAAAATATTATTATCTCTCATCATTTGTGTATTAGCAGTTAGTGCTCCACCCGGCATAGGTGAAAAAGGTATTAAAGGATTCACCGCTGTTGCTTCAGGTGGTAGAAAATAATCTTTTAAACAATCTTTTAACACTTCTTCGTATTTTAAAATTTTTTCTTCATCTAAACCAAGATCAAAATTGCTTCCTTTTAGAGCATGAAGCATTGTTAAAATATCAGGTTGAGAAGTACCGCCACTAACAGGAGCTGCAGCTAAATCTATACCATCAACACCTGCTTCTAAAGCCGCTAAATAGCATGCTATGCTTACCCCTGCGGTTTCATGCGTATGTAATCTTATATGCATATTTTCAGGCAGGTTTTTTCTAGCCATTTTAATAACTTCATAAATTTTATTTGGATTTGAAGTTCCGCTTGCATCTTTAAAACAAATACTATCAAAAGGAATTTGAGCTTGTAGGATTTCTTTTAAAATTCTTTCATAAAATGGCACATCATGCGCACCTTTACATTTTGGAGGTAAATCCATTAAAGTAATGGTAATTTCATGTTTTAAGCCATGTTTAACTATACATTCTCCACTAAATTTTAAATTATTTACATCATTTAATGCATCAAAATTTCTTATTGTAGTTGCACCGTGTTTTGCAAACATTTTTGCATGCAAATTGATAATTTCTTTACTACCTGTATCAAGTGCTACGGTATTAACCCCTCTTGCAAGAGTTTGTAAATTTGCATCTTTTCCAACGATGGCTCTAAATTTGTCCATCATTTCAAAAGCATTTTCGTTCAAATAAAAAAATAAACTTTGGAATCTAGCTCCACCACCAAATTCAAAATGCTTAATATCTGCTTCTTTAGCTGCTTCTAGGGCAGGAAAAAAATCATTCATTAAAACTCTAGCACCATAAACAGATTGAAAACCATCCCTAAATGTGGTATCCATCACATCAATTAACTTTTTAGCCATAATTTTTCCTTATTTTTACATCTTTGCAATTATAACTCTACTTTCTTAAAAAATAAATTTATAAAATTTGATTTAACATAATGATAATAATCGCAATAGGTGCAACAAATCTAAGTAAAAAATACCATACTTCAAAAATACTTCTACTCATAAACTTAGAAAATAAATTGTAAATTTTTATTTTTTCCACAAAAAATCCTACGAAAATAGCACTTGCAATAGCTCCAAGTGGGAGCATAAAATTAGAAGTTAATTTATCTAAAATATCAAAAAAACTTAAACCAAAAAAACTAAAGCTAGCCCCATAATTAGCACTAAAAGATAAAATACAACTCATTCCCAAAAGAAAGACTACAAAGCCTATAAAAACCAAAGCTTTTTTTCTTGAAATTTTATATTCATTTACAAGATAAAAAGTAAAAGGTTCTATCATAGAAACTGCTGAAGTAATCCCTGCAAAAAATAAAGCTAAGAAAAAACAAAAAGCTAAAAAATGTCCAAAGATAGCACCTAAATTAGAAAATAAAGTTGTTAAAGATATAAATACAAGCCCAGCTCCTTCTGCAGGATTAGCATTAAATTTAAATATAAAAGTAAATACAATAAGTCCCATCATCAAACCTATACTGATATTTAAAAGCACAATTATGGCCGAACTTGTAATTAAATTTGTATCGTCTTTTAAAGAGGCTGCATAAGTGGTAATACAACCTATACCTAAACATAAAGTAAAAAAAGCAAGACCTAAAGCTGTTAAAACAGAGTTTAAACTAAGCTTGGTAAAATCAGGATAAAACAAATAAACAAAAGCTTCCTTAAAACCATCTTGAAAAAAACAATATACTAGCATTAAAACAAGCATAATAAACAAACTTGGCATAATCCAAACATTAAGTTTTTCTATACCGCTTTTAACCCCTCTTGAAACAACAAACAAGGTAAGAAAAAAAGCAATTAAAAAATACAAACTACTTTCTAAAATACTATTTTGTATTAAATTTCCAAATAAAGCTCCTGCTTCTTGAGTATTACTAGGTAGATAATAAATCGAAGTTATCATATATTTTAAAACCCAACCCATAATAACAAGATAAAAAGATAATACAAAAATTCCACCGAGCATAAAAAATCCAGCAAATTTCCATTTTTGAGCATATTTAGTTGCTAAGCTTTTATAAGCATTTACAGGATCACTCTGACTTAATCTTCCCATAGCAATTTCAGCCAAAAATACACAAAATCCTATACTAATAGTCAAAAGTAAATACAAAAGCACAAAAGCAAAACCACCATTTTGGCCTACTAAGGTTGGAAATTTCCAAGCATTTCCAAGCCCTATAGCTCCACCTGCTACTGCTAATACAAAACCTATTTTAGAAAATTTATCATTCATTTTAATACCTTAGAAAAAAAGCTGTCTAGCCATGATTAAAATAACCGCTAATGGAGAAATGTATCTTAAAAAGATATACCAAATTTCAAAATATATCCCACGCATAAATGGGTAAAATAAAGTTTGTAAAGCTTCTTTTTTAAGCACAAAACCCACAAAAAATGCTGTAATTAAAGCAGAAATTGGCATTAGCAAATTTTGTATGAAAAAGTCTAAAATATCAAAAAAACTTTTCCCAAAGAAATTTAAACTTGGTGCGCTTGCATGATAAAAAGAAAGTATAGATAAACTTCCAAGAAAATAAACAATCATACCCACAAAAACCAAAGCTTTTTTTCTTGAAATTTGATAACGATTTATAAGATAAAAAGTAAAAGGTTCTATCATAGAAATAGCCGAAGTAATCCCTGCAAAAAATAAAGCTATAAAAAAGGCTATGGCTAAAACATTTCCCAAAAATCCTAACTTTGCAAAAAGTGTAGTTAATGATATAAATATAAGTCCTGGACCTTGTTGAGTAGGATCGGCTCCGAATTCAAATATAAAAGTAAATACAATAAGTCCCATCATCAAACCAATGATAGTATTAATAATGATAATATTTAAAGCACTGCTTATAAAATTTGTTTTATCGGGCAAACTTGCTGCATAAGTTAAAATCACACATACACCCAAAGACATACTAAAAAATGCAAGCCCTAGTGCATCTAATATAGAATTAACACTTAATTTTGAAAAATCAGGTACAAATAAAAACTCACTTGCTTTAGAAAAACCATCCATACTAAAAGAATATCCAAGCATTAAAATAAGCAGTATAAATAAGCTTGGCATCATCCAAACATTGAGTTTTTCTATACCACTTTTAACACCTTTTGATACTACATAAAAAATTACTATAAACACAAAAGTAAAACATATAAATTGAGATAAAACATCATTAGAAAGTAAATTTCCAAAAATAGCGCCTGCTTCTTTTGTATCTTTAGGTAATTCAAAAAACCCAAAATAAGCATATTTTGCTATCCAACCTATAACAACACTATAAAAAGACACTAAAATAATAGCACCAAGCATAAAAAATCCCGCAAATGACCATGCCTTTTTATTTTTTGGCGCTAAAGTATAATAAGCATTTACAGGATCTTTTTCACTAAGTTTTCCTATGCTAAGTTCAGCCAAAAATATCACAAAAGCCACACCCAAGGTTAAAAGTAAATATACCACCACAAAAGCTGAACCACCATTGTTACCCACTAAAGTTGGAAATTTCCAAGCATTTCCAAGTCCAACAGCTGAACCTGCTACCGCTAATACAAAGCCTATTTTAGAAAATTTTTCATTCATCTTTTAACCTTAAAAAAATAATTGTTTTGCCATGATTAAAATCACAGCTAAAGGCGAGATATATCTTACAAAAAAATACCAACACTCAAAGTATTTACCCCTCATATAAGGATAAAATAAAGTTTGTAAAGCTTCTTTTTTAAGCACAAAACCTACAAAGATTGCACCAAATAATCCACCTAAAGGCATCATTAAATTTGAAGCAATAAAATCTAATATATCAAAAAAACTTTTTCCAAAAAATTCTAAAGAATCTTTACTCCACTCAATTCCTGATAAAATACACAAACTTCCCAAAAAATACACAATGAAAGCTATAAAAATCAAAGCTTTTTTTCTTGTAAAATTATAAGAATTGATTAAATAAAAGGTTAAAGGTTCTATCATGGAAACTGCTGAAGTAATCCCTGCAAAAAACAAAGCTATAAAAAAAGCCACAGCTAAAATATTTCCCAAAGGTAAAAAGCCAATTGGGTCAATATTTGAAAACAAACTCATCAAAGATACAAAAATCAAACCTGGACCTTGTTGAGCTGGATCTCCATTAAATTCAAATATGAAAGTAAATACAATAAGTCCCATCATAATACCAATAATAATATTAATAATGATAATGTTAATAGTGCTTGTAATAAAATTTGTTTTATCAGATAAACTTGCAGAATAAGTTATAATTGAACCCACTCCAATAGATAAAGAAAAACAAGCAAGCCCTAATGCACTTAAAAATGCTCCTACACTAAGCTTAGAAAAGTCTGGAGAAAACAAAAACTCACTTGCTTTAGAAAAACCATCCATACTAAAAGAATATCCAAGCATTAAAATAAGTAGTATAAATAAGCTTGGCATCATCCAAACATTGAGTTTTTCTATACCACTTTTAACACCTTTTGATACTACATAAAAAATTACTATAAACACAAAAGTAAAACATATAAACTGAGATAAAACATCATTAGAAAGTAAATTTCCAAAAATAGCACCACTTTCTTCTATGCTTTTTGGTAAAGGAAAAAACCCAAAATAAGCATATTTAACAATCCATCCTATTATCACGCTATAAAAAGAAACAATCAAAATAGCACCTATTAAAGAAAAACCAACTATAGACCAAGCTCTTTTATGTTTTGGAGCTAAAGTATAATAAGCATTTACAGGATCTTTTTCACTAAGTTTTCCTATGCTAAGTTCAGCCAAAAATATCACAAAACCTACCCCCAAAGTCAAAAGCAAATATAAAAGTACAAAAGCTGAACCTCCATTTTGTCCTACCAAAGTTGGAAATTTCCAAGCATTTCCAAGTCCAACAGCTGAACCTGCTACCGCTAATACAAAGCCTATTTTAGAAAATTTTTCATTCATAAAGATAACCTTAAATTTATAAAACTATAAAAATTTTTAATGTAGCTAAAAAAAACTTTAATTTATTTTAAAATATATAATATTAATTTAAATTTCAATAATTTTAAAGTTATATTTGTATATAATTTCGCTTTCATAAATCACGAGTAGGGATACGCAAGCCGAAAGGATTTAAATTTTTACAAGGAAAAACTATGAAAAAAATCGTATTTTTAATGCTAGCTTTAAGCGGTTTTGCATTTGCAGCTGAAGGCTCTATGAATCAATGGTTAGCTTCTTTTTCTATCTTAGCAGCAGGTTTAGGACTTGGTGTTGCAGCTTTAGGTGGAGCTATCGGTATGGGTAATACTGCAGCAGCAACTATAGCGGGTACTGCTAGAAACCCTGGTCTTGGTGGTAAATTAATGACTACTATGTTTATTGCTTTAGCGATGATTGAAGCTCAAGTTATTTATGCGCTTGTTATTGCTCTTATCGCTCTTTATGCTAATCCATTCCAAGCATTAGTAGCAGCTTAAAATTTTCAAAGCCCTCTTGTGGGGCTTATGCGGTTATGGTGGAATTGGTAGACACGCCATCTTGAGGGGGTGGTGCGCTCAGCGTGTGCGAGTTCAAATCTCGCTAACCGCACCATTTTTATTTTTTAAGGATTATCAAAACAAAATGACTTTCTATATTTTAGTCAGTGCAATAACTTTTTTAATTCTTTTTTTTGCCATAAAAAAATATACTCTAAAACTAGATGAACAAGCCTTACTTGAACCTATTAAAAATGATATTTATCCTGAATTTTGTGATCTAATTAACGAAGAGATAAGAAATATAAAAAATAATCTTTTACAAAATACCTTTACACTCCAAGATGAAAATTATAAAGATGAATTTTTAGAGAATTTAAGCAATATGAGTAGAAAACTTAATCATATCCAAACAATGAATTTAAGTAAAAGAAATAATGCTTTATGGGAAGAAACACTTTTTGGATTTTTAAAAGAGCTTGAAGAACTTAACAAACAATATCTAAATGACAATGAGAAAATTAACGATGAAATAAGAAATTCTCTCCAAGAAAAATTTTATAATTTAACAAAAAGCTAATATAAACAAATTATTTATTTTAAAAAGCACTATATAATTCCGAATTATTTTATAAAGGGGTTTTATGTTTATCAACAAGAAAAAAATTAATGAACAAATTACTCAATTAGAGCAATCTAATCAAACTTTTCAAGATATACTTAATGCTATTAGCAAAACTATGGCCATGATAGAATTTCAAACAGATGGAACTATTATTAATGCTAATGAAAATTTTCTAAAAACTATGAATTACTCTTTAAATGAAATCAAAGGTAAACACCATAGTATGTTTTGTTTACCAGAGGTTGTAAAGTCGCAACGCTATGTTGATTTTTGGAGAGATTTAAAAAGCGGTATATCAAGAAATGGACTTTTTAGACGCATTGCAAAAGGCGGGAAAGATATTTATCTTGAAGCCAATTATCTTCCTATTTTAAACCAAAACAATGAAGTGTATAAGGTTATTAAATTTGCAAATGACATTACTCAAAGAAACTATGAAATGCTTGATCTAAAAAACACCATAGATGCTGCTAATCGTTCTATGGCTATTATTGAATTTAATCCTTATGGAGAGATTTTAAATGCTAATGAAAACTTCACTCAAACCATGGGTTATTCACTAAGTGAAATCAAAGGAAAACACCATAGTATGTTCTGCGAGGAAAAATTTAGGAATTCCAAAGAATATACAATTTTTTGGGAAGAGCTAAGAAGTGGTAAATTTCAATCAGGAAAATTCATACGCTTTGGTAAAAACAACAAACTAATCCATTTAGAAGCAAGTTATAATCCTATCAAAAATGATGATGGAGAAATTTACAAAGTTATTAAATTTGCAACAGATATTACCGAACAAGTTGTAAGAGATGAGGAAAAATTAAAGCTCATTAGTGAATTAGCTGAACAAAATGACAATCTCACTCAAGAGGGCGATAGTGTTATAGAAAATACGGTTCAAAATATTCAAGGCATTGCTGATATGATGAACAATAGTAGCAATCTCGTATCATCATTAAATGAACAATCAGAAGAAATTAAAAATATTATTCAAACCATTAGCGATATAGCCGATCAAACCAATCTTTTAGCTCTAAATGCGGCTATTGAGGCAGCGCGTGCAGGTGAGCATGGTAGAGGTTTTGCTGTTGTTGCTGATGAAGTTAGAAATCTAGCTGAAAGAACTGGACATTCAGTAAATGAAATCACTACTACCATTAATTCTATCAGAAATGTAACAGCTGAAGTTGTACAAAGCATTAAAGATGGCTTAAGTGGCGTAAATCAAAGCGTGGATTTAGCCAAAGAAGCTAGAGAATGTATGGAAAAAATTAGAAATAGTTCAGCTCAAGTAGCTCAAGCTATGCAAGATAAATAAAAGTTTTTAGCTTAAAGGCTAAAAACTTTTCCTGCTATAAAACTTTTTTCTACCTTACCTTGCAAGATATCATTTGCATATAAACCTTCTCCATTAAAAGAAAGTTTTTCATCAAATATAACTAAATCAGCATCAAAACCAAGTTCTATTTTACCTTTATTTAATCCTAAAAATTGCGCTTGATTATAGCTTGTAAAATCACATAATTCTTTCCAAGTTAAGATACCTTCTTTTACTAAATATGTAAAACATAAACTCATATATATAGCTATGGCATTAACTCCAAAATCTGCTTCATCAAAAGCCAAATCTTTTTTAGTGTTAGGAGTATGCAAAGAACTTAAGAAAGTAATTTTCTTATCTTGAAGCAACTTTTTAAGATTTGTTGCCTCATCTTTTGTTCTTAATGGAGGTAAAATTTTTGCTTGAGTGTTAAAATTTTCACAAGTACTTTCATCTTTGATTAAATGATGGATTGAAATTTCACTATATTGATCATGCAATAATTCAAACGATCTTGCAATTGCTAAAGAGCTAAAACAAGCTTTGTTTTTATAAAATTCCACTAATTCTTTCATTTTTGCCACTTCACTAGTTTCAGCTATATCACTAATTCCTATAAGTCCTAATTCAAAGCTTATTTGTCCATCATTCATTACTCCATGATCGTCAAAACTCTCATCAAAACACTTTAAAAATACAGGGGTTGATTTCATATTGGCATATTGCATACATTGTCTTAAATAATTTGCTCCTAAAGTACTTGAAAGCTCTAAGCCTTTTGCGCCCATATCAATTAAGGTAGCAATATTTTTTAATTTTTCTGTTTTATCTAATACATTAATAGTAGGTAAAACATTAATATCTAAAGATTTTAATTTATCAAAATAAAGCGCATAACCTTGAGTATTAGCTTCTAAACTATCTTTTAAAACAATAGTCCCTACCCCACCTTTTAAGCATGCTTTTTCAAGATCATATAATTTATCTATACTAAATTCATTATCAAGCAAACTAACATTTAAATCAATAAACGAAGGAAGTAAAGTTTTGCCTTCTATATCAACAATATACCCATCATCAATTAAATCATTAGCAATTTGAGTAATTTTCCCATCTTCTATTTTAAGATCAAGCTTTTGTTCGCCATAAATTTTTGCATTTTTGATGATCATGATATTTCCTCCTTTGATGACATCAAATCTTTCAAAGATTCCCAAGCATTCTTACCCTCTAGCATTAAGACTACTTCGTTAACAATCGGGGTATAAATTTGAAATTGTTTCGATAAAGAATGTATAGCATAAGCAGTTTGCACTCCTTCAGCTACCTCGCCAAGTTCCATTAAAATATCTTTTATATTTTTGTCACTAGCCAAACTCAAACCTACTCTATAATTTCTTGATAAGTTACTTGAAGCTGTTAAAAATAAATCTCCAGCCCCACTAAGCCCTAAAAATGTTTCTTCTTTAGCATTAAAAAATTGTCCAAAGCGGTGCATTTCCACTAAACCTCTTGAAACTAAAGAAGCTCTTGCATTATTGCCTAAATTTAAACCATCGCAAACTCCACTTGCAATTGCTAAAACATTCTTATATGCACCACAAATTTCAGCGCCTTTAACATCAGAACTTGTATAGGTTTTAATATAATTTGGAAAAAAACTTGCAAATTGATTACAAAGCTCTTGATTTTTACCACTAACAACCAAAGCACAAGGTTTTTTTTCTAAAACTTCACTTGCAAAAGAAGGACCACTTAAAAAACAAAGTCTATCACTACTTATGAACTCACTAAAAACCTCATCCATAAATTTTAAACTTTTACAATCAATACCCTTAGAAGCTACAAGAATTTTTTGATTTAAATCTTTAAAATTATTTGCAAGCCATTCATGCATTCCTTGAGCATATAAAGCAAAAACTAAATATTCGTATTCTAAAGCTTCTTTGGTACTAACAAAATAAGAAAGATCTTTTTCGTGAAAAGAAGTTATTACGCATTCATTTTTAACGCTCAATGCATCATATAAAGCACTTCCCCATTTTCCTGCACCAACAACTGCTATTTTCATATTTAACCAAGTTTCGCTTTTAAAATTTCATTTACCTTAGCAGGATTAAATGCACCCTTACCTGCTTTCATTGCTTGACCGACAAAGAAACCAAAAAGTTTATCTTTACCACTTTTATATTCAACTACTTTATCTTCATTGTTTGCTAAAATTTCATCAATAATCTTTTCAATAGCACCATCATCACTTACTTGTTTTAAACCAAGTTTTTCAATAGCATCATCAATTTCAACTTCTGTATTTTCAAATACATAAGCTAAAATATCCTTACCTGCTTTAGCGCTAATAACACCTTCTTCTATACGTTTGATCAAAACAGCTAATTTTTCTTGTTTTATAGGTGAGTTTTCTATAGTCAATTCGCCTTTTAAAAGCCCCATTAACTCTGTCGTAAGCCAAGTAACACAAAGTTTTGGATTTAATTTTTGATTAATTAGATACTCAAAATATCTACAAAGCTCTAATGAAGAAACAATCACTTCACTATCACTTTCTTTAATGCCCAATTCACTCACAAATCTAGCTTTTTTCTCATCAGGAAGTTCAGGTATATCTTGATTTAGCATTTCATCATCTAAAATTACAGGTAAAAGATCAGGATCAGGGAAATATCTATATTCAGCAGAATCTTCCTTACCTCTCATACTTCTAGTAACTAAATTAACCGTATCAAATAATCTTGTTTCTTGCACAACTTCTTGATCGTATTTTCCATCTTCCCAAGCTTCACTTTGGCGTTTTACTTCATACTCAATCGCCTTTTGAATAAAACGGAATGAATTTAAATTTTTAATCTCCACTCTAGTATAAAGCTTATCATCACCTTTAGGACGAATACTAACATTAGCATCACATCTAAAACTACCTTCTTGCATATTTGCATCTGAAATGTCTAAAAATCTTATAATAGAATGTAATTTTTTCAAATAAGCTACTGCTTCATCGGAACTTCTAAGTTCAGGTTCACTGACAATTTCAAGCAAAGGCGTGCCTGCTCTATTTAAATCTACTTTTGAAAAATTACTCTCATGTATATTTTTTCCTGCATCTTCTTCTAAATGAGCCCTAGTGATACCTATGCGTTTATTTTCTCCATTTACATTGATAAATAACTCACCATTTTCCACTATAGGAATATCAAATTGCGAAATTTGATAAGCTTTTGGTAAATCAGGATAAAAATAATTTTTTCTATTAAAAATACTTTTTTTATTTATAGTTGCATTAACTGCTTTTCCAAATGCTATAGCTTTTTTTACCGCTTCTTGATTTAATACAGGTAAAGCACCTGGTAAAGCTAAACATGTTGGGCATACATTAGTATTTGATTTTTCTCCAAAAGAAGTCGCACATGAACAAAAGATTTTTGTTTTTGTATTTAATTGTGCATGAACTTCAAGTCCTATAACAACTTCAAACATTAAAATTTTCCTTAGAATTTTTTGTTTATTCTAGCGTTTTTTATTTCAAAAAGAGTTTAAAAAAGAATAAAAGAAGAAGATTAAAAAAGAAAAAAGCAAAAAATATTTTTTGCTTTTTAAAAATTAATGATGCTCATCAACTACAGTTGCACCTGCTAAATAAACATAAGTTAAAATCATAAAAATAAAAGATTGTAAAAATGCCATAAAAGTTAAAAGCATATAAGCAGGCAATGGCGCAACCCAAGGCACAAGAGCTAAAATAACTGCTAAGAATAAATCATCTCCCTTGATATTACCAAATAAACGGAAAGATAAAGAAATAACTCTTGAAAAATGAGAAACCACTTCTATAGGAAACATCAAAGGTGCTAGAATTTTCACAGGTCCCATGAAATGTGCAAAATACTTAAAAAATCCTTGAGTTCTAATACCTTCAAAATGATAATACACAAATACTATAATAGCCAAAGAAGCACTAAAATTTAAACTTGCTGTTGGAGCTTCAAAACCAGGGATGATTCCTATGATATTACTAAAAAACACCATAAAACCTATAGTTGCAACTAAAGGTAAATATTTTCTAGCAGCTTCATCGCTACCCATAGTATCCCTACCCATGCTTAAAATGCCTTCCATATAAGCTTCAGCCAAATTCTGACTACCTCTTGGGACAATTTGCATAGATCTTGTAGCAAGTTTTGCTAAAATCAAAGAAATCACAACCACTATACCCAAATGAAAAAAGTATGCAAAAGTGTGGCTAGAATCTATAAAAGAACTAAATAAAAATAAATCTTTCATTAAAAATCCTTAGCAGAATAAATATTTCAAAGCTAATATTATAAAAAAATTGCTTATATTTTAATGAAAATTCATTTTATTAGCACAAAAATATCCACCCAAAATCGCACCTGTAAAACCACCTCCAGGAAATATAAAAGCATTAGCAAAATATAAATTTTCTATACTTTTACTTTTATAATGCAATCTATATTTAACCCCTTCTTGATCTTGAGAAAATCCATAAATTGTACCCTCATAAGCTTTAGTATATCTTTGTATAGTTTTTGGCGTGGCTAATTCTTGATGGATTAAGTGTGAACTTAAATTTGGAAAAATCTCATCTAGTCTTTGCACTATGGCTTTTAATACTTCTTCTTTTTTAACTTTATAATCTTGCTTATTTAAATCCCACTCTTGATAATTTGAACTAAAAGCTACAACACCTATGTATTTATCACTAGCTAAGCCACTATCAACCTTAGAATAATTCACAAAAGCCATAGGCCTTTGTTTAATATCTAGTTTTAAAATATTAGTGTTTTCATATGAACTATTTAAAAAATCATCTTCAAATATAAAATTACAATAATCCATATTTTCATAAATTTTAGAAATATCTTTATCATAAATAAAATAAGCGCTTACTAAAGAACAAGCACGCTTTTTAGATTCTATTGCTTTGATTTCTTGGGTTAAATTTAACTCTTTAAGCAAGTCTTTATATACGATTAAAGGATCGCAATTTGCGATGATATTTTGCGCATGGATGGTATGTTTTTGATTATTTTGAATGTATTCTACTCCATAAGCTTTTTGTTCTTTTGTGAGTATTTTAACAACTTCAGCCTTAGCTAAAACCTGCCCTTGATTTTCTTTGATAACCTCAGCCAAAGCATCACTTAAAGCTTGCGAGCCACCTTTAATATACACTCCACCATCATAATAATGCTTTTGAGCAATGCCATGAAAACTGAAAATAAATTCTTTACTATCATGATGATAATAACTCATATTTGCATTTAAAATCTTTTTTAGCTTATCATTTTTAATATAAGCATTTAAAACATCATAAACTTTTTTATTAAACAATCTATTTTTAATAAATATCCAAGCAGTGTCAAAAGGAAACAACAATAACTCACTTAATTTTAAATCCCAAGGAAATCTTCGAATAGCATAAGCTTGCGTTTTTATAGCTTTAAAATATTTATCTATACCTTTGCACTCTTGCGGAAATTCTTTTTTCAAAACTTCTTTTACTTTTTCTATACCATGAGGTAAAGTTAGATTATAATTTTTACTTTTAATACTCCATGCACTTGGTAAAGGTAAAATTTGAATTTTATTCTTTATACCAAGCTTATCAAAAACCAAATGCTTCATATCAGTTTTTGCTTCACCTAGGTCCATCTCATGAAGTCCCGCATCAATCAAAGCGCCTTTTCTTTTAAAACAAGTAGCACAACCACCAATTAAAGAATGCTGTTCTAAAACTAAAACCCTTTTTCCATTTTTAGCTAAAAAAGCGCCTGCACTTAAGCCTCCAAGACCTGAACCTATAATGATTACATCAAATTTTACATCCATTCTAAAACCTCACGCAATTCTTTAGCTACAAAACATTTTAAGCCAAGTTCCTCCATAGGTTTTACAGGTACTATGGCATTTTTAAATTTTTGCATTTTAGCTTCTTTTAAACGCACATCAAGTGAAAATACTTCTTTGATTTCACCATTTAAACTAAGCTCACCCACAAAAACACTATCTTTGCTTAAAGGGCGGTTTTTAAAACTTGAAATAATTGCTGCAACCACCGCTAAATCTGCTGCAGTTTCACTAATTTTTACCCCACCACTTACATTAATAAAAACATCATAATGCCCCAAGGGAATTTCAAGCTTTCTCTCTAGTAAAGCTATGAGCATATCTAAACGATTTTTTTCATAGCCTGTTGCACTACGCTTTGGATAAGCACTCTCACAAACTAAGGCTTGAATTTCTAGCACTAAAGCTCTGCTTCCTTCCATCACTACACTCAAAGCACTACCACTTACTGCCTTACCACGCGTAAAAAATCTATTAGCTATATCTTTAGCACTAATCAAGCCTTTGGAAGTCATTTCAAAAATACCAACTTCGGAAATATTTCCAAAACGATTTTTAAAGCCTCTTAAAATTCTTATTTCTTTATTGGCATCGCCTTCAAAATAAAGCACTACATCTACCATATGCTCTAAAATTCTAGGTCCAGCTATAGCCCCATCTTTAGTGATATGTCCTATGATAAAAGTGCTAATATTATTGGCTTTAGAATAGCGCATCAACTCAAAAGTAATTTCTCTAACTTGAGTGATACTACCTGCTGCTGAAGTAATTTTATTAGAATATAAAGTTTGAATAGAATCAATAATTAAAATTTCATAATCTTTTTTAGAAAGCTCGCTTAAAATATCTTCCAAGCAAAGCTCAGTAAGTAAAAATAAATTCTCACAATTTGCATTTAAACGATCTGCACGCAGTTTGATTTGAGATTTACTCTCCTCGCCACTTACATAAAGTACTTTTTTACCACTTTTAGCCAAATTCGAAGCAATTTTTAATAAAAGTGTGGATTTTCCAACCCCAGGTGAACCCCCAATTAACACCAAAGAACCCACAACAAGCCCACCACCTAAAACTAAATCAAGCTCATTATCATCAGTGCTAATGCGTGTGAAATTTTCTGCTATAACATCATTTATACATACTGCAGAACTTGGGGTGTTTGAGAGTGAATTTAACTCTTTTAAAACCTTAATTTGTTCTTGCTTTAGCTCAACAAAACTATCCCAAGAACCACATTCAGGACATTTGCCTAGCCATTTACTTTGTTGATTTCCACAAGCTTGACATTCAAATAAAATGTGTTTTTTAGCCATAAATATTACCTAAATTTTTAAAAAGATTATATATTTTATTTTTAAATATTATCTAGTTGTCTTTTTCGAATCTCATCTTTTAACGGATCTAAATGTTTATTTATCTCATCTTTTGCCATTTTTATATTTGCTATTAAAATTTCAAATAAAAATATATGATCTTTTACCCAAGCTATATTCTTATCAAACCATTCTTCATTAGTCCTTGGATTAATCACATAAATTCTTGCTAAATTAAATTCAAATTGCTGCAAAAAAGGTCTAATAAATTCATATAAAAAAGTTTTACAATACTCATCAAGCTTAGTTTTATAAAAATCTAAATTTTTTATACTTTGGATAATCAAACTCTTCTTATCTTCAAATACCTCCAAAGATTGAATTTTATTTTCTATTTGAATCAAATTTTCAAAATAAAGTTCAAATTCTTTAACAAATCTATCGCAAAACTCTAAATTATCATTAATTACTTTATAACTTTGCAATAACAAATCATCTTGAGCATTCTTATCTATTGGCGATGGTTTTTCAAAAGGCTTTGTTAAATTTTCATCTAAAAATTCTTCACAACACTCTTTAAATGGTTTTTCTATAGTGCCTTCTATCCTAGCTCCACCTTCTGTGGCATTATAAAATTTAAAACCTTTTTTATTAGCTATATAATTTTGTATAGTAAATCTGAATGTATTCCAAGTACTATGAGTAAAAACTTCGCCAATTCCCCCATAAGCTATAGCTTTTTCCTCAACATCATTTAACTCTTCATCTTCATAATAATATCCACTGGCATGAGTTTTTCCATCTTCTCCATATGATAAATCTTGACCTATAAAAATAATATTTTCATGATTAAAATCACACGCTAATTGTAAAGCATTATAAGCTACTGTTCCGCCCGATGGAGATTTTCCAAAACCAAATAAATCAATTTTATTAAAAAATATGGTTGGATATGGAATTAGTAAAAAGTCTCTATTAGTGTTTTTTAAGTATTTAATCACTAAAGGGTGTACTAAGGTTAATAAAATAAATACTATATTATTATCTATATTTTCATAATTTTGCTTTAACAAATCAGCACTAAAATGAGTTCTTTCACTCATTAAAACAAAATCGGGTTTAATATTATTTTTTGCCAAAATAGAATAAGAACTATCAACACAAAATATACTAAATTTATCTTGATATTGTTTTAGTAAAGGAAGTTGCTTGTTTAAAGATGGGCCAGTAGAAACTATAATAGCTGATTTAACTTTTTTATTTCGCATAAGCCATAAATTTTTCAAGGGAGGATTTTTTATCATATTTGGTAAATTATAAATATATTGCACCAAACCTTGCAAAGAATCTTTAATATCATTACCTTGATGCAAAATAATAATTTTTAAAATTTCTGAAATTTTTTTGTTTAATTTGAGAATGTTATTTTCAAATTTTTCATAGTATTCATTATGTATGTGCATATCATATATTCTTAAAAAATTGTAAAAAGGTTTCATATAAAGTAAATACTCTAAATCTTGATTTGAAATTTCACTATTTAAAATGATTATTTTTCGCTCTTTTAATTCATTCGAAAAATCTAAAACACTAAACACACTATATAACAATTCTAAATCATCTTCAAAAACAACTATATGCTTTAAATTTGGATTATTCAGTAGGCATTTATACAAAACACCGCTACCAAAACCATAAAAATATAAAACAGGATATAGTAGATATTTATTTTGATATAAAGCAATGGTTTCTTCTAAATATTTTTTTGGGTTTTTATATAAATATTCTCCATTTTGATTTATCCAATTTAGTTGATCTACCCCCCCCCCTATTATCCATCGCCCAAGTGCTACTGTGTTTTTGCTTTAATTTTTCCATCAAGTAAGGATTATTTAGTGCGGATAAATTTTTTAACAAAAAGCTCATTTATACATCGGTTCCAATATAGCTTCTAAATAGTCTTTAATACTAAATTCACATAAATCTTGCATTTTTTCCCCTACTCCTACATATAAAATAGGAAGTTCAAGCTCTCTTGCTATGCTAAATAAAGCTCCACCTTTGGCAGTTCCATCAAGTTTTGTAATAATCACTCCATCAAGTTTTACTAAATCATTAAAAGCTTTTGCCTGCAAAATTCCTGCTACACCTTGAGTGCCATCAAGTACAAGGATTTTTCTATGAGGAGCTCCTTGCATAGCTTTATCACTTATGCGGACAATTTTTTCAAGCTCATTTGCAAGATTTTTTTGATTTTGCAAGCGTCCTGCTGTATCTAAAATAACCCTATCATAGTTTTTTGCCAAAGCTTTAGAAATAGCATCATAAGCAACTGCCGAAGGATCATGTCCTTGTGAAGTAGCTATGATATCTATATTTAATTTTTGTGCCCATAATTTTAACTGCTCTATAGCTCCTGCTCTAAAAGTATCACAAGCTCCAAGTATAACTTTTTCACCATTTTCTTTATGCAAATGTGCCATTTTAGCAATGCTTGTAGTCTTACCTACCCCATTTACACCTAAAATCAAATCCACAAAAGGCTTAGCATTAGCAAGTTCAGGCTTATCATAAATAAAATAAGTCCCCATAACACGCTCTAAATCAGCCTTTTTAACCTCATCATTTGGAGGAAGATAATAAATAATCTCTTCAACTATCTCATATGCCACATCAGCTTCTAAAAGCATTTCTTCAAGCAAATCTTTAGTAATGATTTTATTTGAAGCCTTAACTAAATGGATGCTTTCTAAAGTCTTTTTTAAACCATTCTTTAAAAATCCAAACATTACATTATCGCTTTTTGTATATCTATATCTAACATTTCTTCAGGAATTAAACCTAAATACTCTTTAATCTTTTCGCCTTTTGCATTAAACAACACCATTGTTGGAATAGAGCTGATATTTAAAACTTTAGAAAAAATAAAACTATTCTCTCCTAAAACCGAAGAAAAATTCATCTTTTCTTTTTGTATAAACTCTAATAATTCTTGTTTTTTATCTTCTTCTAAAAAAAGCGCTATGACTTCAAATCTATCTTGATATTTTTTATTTAAATTATTTAAATGTGGAATTTCAGCTTTACATGGCTCACACCAACTTGTAAAAAATACAAACAACTTAGCTTTTGCTGTATCATCAAAATTAAATTCTTGTTCATGATATTTCACATACATTTTTCTACCATCTAAAAATTTCAAAGTAAAATCAGTATTTTCACTTTGACTTAAACTTGCATTATCAGTATTTTCATTACTAGAATTTTCTTTATCACTTGAGCATGAAGTAAAAAAAATCATAGCAAAAATTGCTAAAAAAATTTTAAATTTCAAGTCATATCCTTATGATTTTTTAAGCTTAAAAGTATAACATAAAAAGTTAAAAAACCAAGGAAAGCTTTGATAAAAAATGACTTTAGAATAAAACAGAAATTTAAAATGAAATTAAAACTAAAATTTCAATACAAAAGAGATTTTTTAGTTTTTCAAGAAGTAAATAAAATTTTAAAATCTTGTAAAAATTACAAAAATATCCTTATATATATTCCTTTAAAATATGAAATTAATCTTTATAAATTCAGACATTTTTTAACAAAAAAATACCGAATTTTTGTTCCATTTATGCAAGATAAAAGTTTAAAGGTAGTAAAATTAAGGTTAACTCTTGATAAAAAGAGTTTTGGGGTATATGAACCAAAAGATTCTTTTTTGCAAACTCGTATAGATGTTGCAATCATCCCTGTTATAGGAGTAGATGCAAAATTAGGAAGAGTTGGTCATGGCCAAGGATTTTACGATAGGTTTTTTGAAAATATTTCTTATAAAAAACCTTTAGTTATTTTCACACAAATGATGGATGCAAAATCTCATCAAATTTTTAGTCAAGACCATGATATAAAAGGAAATTTTTATATAAACCCTTATAAAAAATATTTTAGGAAAGTTAAAAACAATGATAGAAATATTAGTCGCATTAATAGCCGTTTTCATAGGCGGAGGGATTGGATATATAGTCGCCAAAAAGATTAATGATGCAAATTTCAATATCTTTTTAGAGCAAGCAAAAGCAAAAGCAAAAGCCATTGAATATGAAGCTGAGCTAACACTTAAAGATGCTAAAAATTCAGTTGCTGAGGCTGAATTTGCAGCAAAGAAAAAATTTGATGAAAAAATTCAAAAACTACAAAAAGAGCATTCTATTAAGCTAGAAGAACTCAACAAAAAAGAACAAAACCTTCATTATCAAGAAAAGCTTCATGAAGAAAACAAAAACAAATTAGCAAAAGAGCAGCAAACTATAAAAGCTTTACATGAGGAGAATGAAAATTTAAAACAAAGCTACGAAACAAAGTTAAATGATGTTTTAAAAATTCTTGAACATTCAGCTGGTCTCACACAAGAAGAGGCAAAAAGTATAGTCTTACAAAAAGTAGAAGAAGCCTCAAGAGCTGAAATTGCTCATATTGTTAGAAAATACGAAGAAGAAGCTAGAAATGAAGCCAAAAGAAAGGCTAATTTTATCTTAGCACAAGCTACTTCAAGATTTGCAGGAGAATTCGCTGCTGAAAGGTTGATCAATGTAGTAAATATCAAAAATGATGAGTTAAAAGGACGCATTATAGGCAAAGAAGGAAGAAATGTTAAAACCTTAGAAATGGTTTTGGGTGTTGATATTATCATAGATGATACGCCTGGAGCAATTATAGTAAGTTGTTTTAATCTTTATAGACGCGCCATTGCTACAAAGGTGATTGAACTTTTAGTTGAAGACGGTAGAATACAACCTGCAAAAATAGAAGAAATTCATGAAAAAGTTTGCAAAGAATTTGAGGATAATATCTTAGAAGAAGGTCAAACTATAGTAATGGATTTAGGACTTAATAATATCCATCCTGAAATTGTTAAATTAATAGGAAAATTAAGATATAGAGCAAGTTATGGACAAAATGCTCTAGCACACTCTTTGGAAGTAGCGCATTTAGCTGGAATCATAGCAGCTGAGTGTGGTGGCGATGAAAAACTAGCAAGAAGAGCTGGAATTTTACACGATATAGGCAAGGCTTTAACGCATGAATTTGAAGGTTCTCATGTAGATTTAGGAGCTGAACTTTGCAAAAGATACAAAGAACATCCTATAGTGATTAATGCAATTTATGCGCACCATGGACATGAAGAGGCTACAAGTATAGAATCAGCTGCAGTTTGTACAGCAGATACACTAAGCGCTGCACGCCCTGGAGCAAGGCGTGAGGTGCTTGAGGCCTTCTTGAAACGAGTTAGCGAACTTGAAGATATAGCAAAAAGTAAAGAAGGGGTTAAAAAAGCTTATGCTATTAATGCTGGTAGAGAAATTAGAGTTATTGTTAATGCAAAATTAGTCAACGATGATGAATCTGTGCTTTTAGCTAAAGAAATAGCTGAAGAAATTCAAGAAAAAGTTCAATACCCTGGTGAAATAAAAGTTAATGTCATCAGAGAGCTTAGAGCTGTTGATTTTGCAAGATAAGGTTTTTCATGCAAGAAATGATTGATAATCTTAGCACTTATGGTTATTTGATTTTATTTTTTTATTCTTTTGGTGGAGGAATGGTGGCCATACTTGCTGCCGGGGTACTTTGTGCAAGTTCAACTAAACTTGATTTGCATTTGTGTATATTTTTAGCCTTTTTGGCTAATACCATAGGTTCAACCCTATTATTTATTCTAGGAAAATATTATAAAAAAGACATAATGCCTTATTTTAAAAATCATAGAAGAAAAATCGCGCTTGCTATGATAAAAATCAAAAAATATGGAGATTTACTTTTAGTAGTGCAAAAATTTATTTACGGGGTAAAAACTATCATTCCTATAGCAGCAGGCCTTTGCAAATTTAGCTTTGTAAGATTTTTTATCATCAATACCCTAGCTAGTTTAATTTGGGCTATAATACTTGGTTATGCTGGATTTATTTTTGGAAACACCTTAAAGGAGGCTTTTGAAATTTTTTCAAATCATCCTTATATAGCACCTGCCTTTATAATCACTTTAATTTTTATTATATGGTTATACTTATCACGCTTTTCTAAGAAAAAATGAATTTAAAATTCTCTATAAAAGATTCTTATAGAGAATTTTTAATTTTATTATTATGTTTTTTAGCAATTTTTAGCCTAAATCTCATTTATGAGTATAAAAAATACCAAAATTTTAAACTCACAAAACATTTATTGCTTAAAAATAATATCATTATATCTAGCTATCAAAAAACTAATAAAAAAGGTAAAAAATACCAAGTTTTTAAAATTAAAAATTCTGATTTTGTTTTTTACACTACTAGTTTTAAAGATCTAAATTTAAGTAAAAATGATATTATAAATCTTAGGATTATTACTAAAAATATTAACTTTAAAGATTATCTTAGTAAAAATTTTTTTGTGCCAAGTTATGATTTTCATAAAACCAATACTCAAAAAGAAAATATCTTAGTGGAGTATTTTTTAAATCAACATCAAAATGAAAAAATCAAAGAATTTTACGGGGCTTTATTTTTTGCAAAAAATGTATCAAGTGAGCTTAGAAATGATGTAAATTTTTACAATATCGCGCATTTAATTGCTATTAGTGGATATCATTTGGGCTTGTTATTTAGCTTTTGCTTTTTGATTTTTGCTCCTTTATATACCTTTTTTCACAAACGATATTTTCCTTATAGAAGTTTAAAACTTGATATTAGTATTTTTGCTTTCTTGCTTTTAATTTTGTATATATTTTTAATAGACTTTAGCCCTTCTTATATAAGAGCTTTATGTATGAGTATTTTTGCTTTTTATCTATTTAGTAAAAATATTAAAATTTTGAGTTTTAAATTTTTATTCTTAAGTGTAATTTTATGTATAAGCTTATTTCCAAATTTATTATTTAGCGTTGGCTTTTTGTTTTCAAGTTTAGGAGTATTTTATATTTATTTATATTTACATCATTTTAAAGATAATTTTTCAAAAAATTATATTCATATTATTTTTATAAATTTTTGGACTTTTTTAGCAATGATGATTCCTGTATTATATTTTTTTCCACTTATTAGTTTTCAACAATTTTTAGGTATACCTCTAAGCATATTATTTGCTTTATTTTACCCTATAAGTTTATTACTGCATTTATTATCTTATGGAGATGTATTAGATGAAATATTATTAGCATTATTTGATTTTAAATTAAATAGTATATTGTTACACATACCATTAGAAATTTATCTTATTTATATATTTTTATCCTTCATGGCTATTTTTCATCGTTATTTAGCTCTTTTTGTAATTTCTCTTGGTTTTATTCCCTTTATTTTCTTGATTTAAAATCAAATAAACTCTTAAACCCAAAAGATAAATAATCCAAGAAATATAAATCCACAAAAAGAAAAACAATATCACAGAAAAAGAACCATATACATTTAAATAAGTTTTATTATATACAGCATAATATACAAAAATCATCTTAGAAATATACCAAATCACAGAAGCACCAAAAGAACTAATAAGCAAAGTTTTTAAATCACCTTTTTTACTCACTGAACTTGAATAAGATGTAAAAAACAAAGCCCATATAATCACATAAGGTAAAATCTCAAAAAAATTCAAAGCAATATTAAAATCATCTAAGGTTTTTTGTATAAAACCTGAAATGTAAAAACTCACTCCAAGTCCAAGTGGAGTTAATGTTGCCAAAGTCCAATAAGAACTTATACTATGCCAAAGACTTTTAGAGTCTTCTTCTAAAAGCTTATTAATAACATAATCATAACCTGAAAAAAATGCTAAAGAAGTCAAAGCCATAGCTAAAAGACCAATTAAACCAAGATTGACACTATTTTTTAAAAAAGTGTTAATATATTGTGTTATTAATTCTTGTTGAGTTGGGATTAAAAAAGTAAAAATTAAATTTTTAATTCTTTCTTGATACATTTCAAAACTTGGAATTTGAGTAAAAACCCAAAAACATAAAAATAAAAGCGGTATTAAAGATAAAATAGTATAAAAACTCAAAGCTGCAGCATAATTTAAAATTTCTTTATCTCTTATGCTTAAAAGAATTTTTATGAAGTTTTTAAAATTCATCAAAGTCCCATTTTAAAAGGATTAAGTATATTATTTGGATCAAATGCTTTTTTGATATTTCTCATCAAGTCCATTTCAGCTTCGCTAAAAGCAAGCTTCATAAAAGGAGCTTTTGAGATACCTATACCATGCTCTCCACTTAAAGTCCCACCTAAAGAGACTGTAAGCTTAAACACCTCTTCCACAGCTTCATAACCTTTTTTAACCAACTCAGGATTATTTTTATCACTTACCATTACATTAGTATGCACATTACCATCGCCAGTATGACCAAAACAAGGGATTTTAAAACCATATTTTTTAGAAATTTCAGCTATGCCTTTTAAAAGATCAGGCAGTTTTGAACGCGGCACTGTAATATCTTCATTAAGCTTTAAATTTCCATACATTGCTATACTTTGAGAGCAGTTTCTTCTAGCAAACCAAATATTGGCTGCTTCTTGCTCATCTTTTGCTATTTTAAACTCTCTTACGCCAGATTCATAAAAACTCTCTTGCAAAATTTTTAAATCTGCTTCAATAGCCTCTTCTATATTGCCATCTACATCAGCGATTAAAATCGCACCCGCATCCATAGGTAAGCCTTTTTGGAATTTTTGTTCTAATGCTTGTATACTTAATTGATCTAAAAATTCCATAGATACAGGAGTCACACCTTTAGCTAAAGTTTTATAAACTGCATTCATTGCTTCATCAATGCTGTTAAAAATCCCCATAGCTGTCTTTTTAAACTTTGGCAAAGCTACTAGTTTTAAAGTAATCTCACTAAGCACAGCCAAAGATCCCTCACTTGCTATTAAAATTCCAGCTAGATTATAACCCGCTACATCTTTTATAGTTTTTTTACCTGCTCTAATGATTTCTCCATTAGGTAAAACAGCTCTTAAAGCCATTACATAATCTTTAGTTATACCATACTTAGCAGCTCTCATACCTCCTGCATTTTCGCTTACATTCCCCCCTAAAGAAGAATACTCCATACTAGCAGGATCAGGTGGATAAAATAAACCATATTCTTTTGCTTTTTCTTGTAAAGCCATATTTATCACACCAGGCTGCACTACTGCAACTAAATTTTCAAGATCAATTTCTAAAATTTTATTCATATGTTTTTCAAAGCTTAACACTACTCCACCATTAATAGCTAAGCTTCCACCGGTAAATCCACTACCTGAGCCCCTAGGAATAACGATGATTTTATTTTCATTACAATATTTTAAAATTTGACTAATATCATTTTCATCTCTTGGAAAAAGCACTCCATCAGGTAAATAATGCTTTTTAGTAGCATCATAACTATACGCTCTTTTGTGGATAGGATCAAAATGAGCATTTTCAACCTCTAAAAGATCTTGAAAAAATTTTTGATGGATTTCTTGCATTATTTTTCTCTAGTTAAGCTAATTAATTTTTCATAATATACATAATAATTTCCAATTGCTTCATCATTTAAGCTAAAAATATCGCTTTTATAACCTGTAATTCTTGAATAAAATGGAATTTGCAAACTTTGAGCTTGAGGTATGTTAAATTCTTCTATCTTGCCAAAATCTTGACAATCAACTATCTCAGCTTTATTTTCTAAAGCTACCACTAAAAGCCCAACAGCATTTTTTGAACAAAAAGATCTAAAATCTGATCTTCTTGGAGTTTGGCGGTATTCTTGTATCATATGAGCACCAAATAAATCAGGGTGTAAAAAATAAAGTCCATTTAATTTTTGAGCTATAAAATCATACACATTTTTATCAGGAGCTATAATCAAGGCTCTATCATATAAATAATTTAAAACTATTTTATCGCCTACTTGTGGCAATACATTTGGTAAAGGCATAGCATCTTGAGCTAGCATATCAAAAACTTTAAATTGTAATTTAACTAAGCCATTTTCACGCCCTATCACACTAGCTCTTGCAATAATTGATTTTTGTGTATCAATTTCATGCACAACTATACCACTTGAGTGCAATAAAATTCTAGGATCATCTTTTATATAACCATAAATATCATCTACTTTTTCAAGTTTTGTTTGTATTAAATCAAAATTTTTAGCTTGCAAAAATGCTAAAAAACAACAAAGTATTAAAATAATTCTTGACAACTGATACTCCTTAAAAAAGTGTAAAAATTAAATTATATTGTATTTTCCTTACAAAATTGTAAGAAAAATTAAGTAAAATACAAATTTATGTTTAAATTTTAGAAGGCTTTAAAATACCATGAAAAAAATTTTCATATCTTTACTTATATCGATAAAACTTTTTGCTATTTCAAGTGTTGAAGAACTTTCTTGGGAGAATGGCAAAACTTTACTTGATTTTTTACAAGATCACTCCATACCTTTAAATTTATACTATAATCTTGATGCTGAAGATAAAGAACTAAGTGCAGAAATTGCAAGTGGTATTAAATACCAAATGTTAAAAGATGATCAAGGAGAATTAGAACAGGTTTTAATCCCAATCAGTGATGATTTACAAATTCATATTTACAAAAACACTGAAAATAAATTCGTATTAAGTTTTACTCCAATTTCTTATACCAAAGAAAAAAGAACTATTCGCGTAGCTATTAACAACTCAGCTTATCAAGATGTTTATGATGAAAGTGGTAGCGTAACCTTAGCAAGAGCTATGGTAAGAGCTTTTAAAAATAGTGTTAATTTTAAAAATGTTAGAAAAGGCGATAGTGTAGTATTAATTTATGAGCAAAAAAGAAGACTAGGAAGACTTTTTGGCGATATTAATATCCAAGCAGCTTTAGCTAATATTAGAGGTAAGGAATATTCTGTATTTTTATATAAAGATTCTTATTATAATGCTCAAGGAAAAGAGCTTGAAAATTTCTTTTTAACTAAACCTGTCAAATATACAAGGATTTCAGATCGTTTTACTAGAGCAAGATACCATCCTATATTAAAACGCTATAGAGCACACCTAGGTATTGACTATGCAGCTCCAACGGGTACTCCAGTTAAAAGTGCAGGAGATGGAACGATTAGCTTTGTTGGGACAAAAGGTGGTTATGGTAAGGTTGTACAAGTAAAACACATGTCAGGCTATATGACTTTATATGCTCATCTTAGTCGCTTTGCAAAAATCAAACGCGGACAAAAAGTTAAGCAAGGACAAGTGATTGCTTATGTAGGCTCTACTGGTATGAGCACTGGACCACATTTGCATTTTGGACTTTATCTAAATAATAAAGCAATTAATCCTGAAACTATAGTTAAAATTCCAAAATCAAGCTTAAGTGGAAAAAACAAAGAAGAATTTTTAAAAATGGCAAAAGAGTATGAAAACCGCTTGCAAAGCATTGATGAAAATTATAAAAATCCACCAAAAGAACAAAATATAGAAAATTCTATGGAGCTTTGAGATGATGAATGATTTTTTAGAAGCACAAGAACTTTTAAAAAATACTTTCAAAGATCAAAGTACCTATGAAATCAATGAAGCCTTAAAAACTATCAAAAGGCATGATGAAGAGCTTTATTTAAAAACTCTTAAATCTTTTGATACTTACACACTTGCAAATGTAGCTACTATAACGCCTGAACATATCTTAGAAGATATTTTAGAAAACTTAAGCATTATAAAGATTGCAAAAGCAGTAGAAGAGCTTGAAAGTGATGATGCAACAGACTTAATTAAGCGTTTTGAAGAGCTAAATCCACAAAAAACTTTAGCTATTTTAAACCGCTTAAGTTCAGAAGACAAAGAAGAAATTTTACGCCTTAAAAATTATGATGAAAATACTGCTGGTGCTTATATGCAAACAGAAATTTTCACAGCCTCTATTAATGAAAGTATAGAAAAGGCCATTAAAAGATATAGAATTTTAAAGCATTCAGGACAAGTAGATCAAATTTTTCAAGTTTATATCATAGATAAACAAGGAAAACTTTGCAATGCTATCAACCTAAGCGATCTCTTGCTTTGGGATTTTAAACTAAGTTTTGCAGATATTATTAAAAACAACAATGAAAAATATAAATGTTATAGCATTAAAGATCATGAAGATATACAAAAGGCTATTGATATAGTAGAAGATTATGATTTAAGTGTTTTGGCTGTTATAAATGACGATGGAGTGCTTTTGGGTAGAATTACTTATGATGATATTCATGATTTAATCCAAGAAAATGCAACAGAGCAAATTTATAATTTAGCCGGAGTTGATGCAGATGTTGAAGAAGAAAGTGCTTTTAAAGCAGCTAAAGCAAGAGCTTTTTGGCTCATGATTAATCTTACAACTTCATTAATTTCAGCTAATATCATCAGTCTTTTTTCAGGTGAAATAGAACAACTTGTAGCTCTAGCAGTACTTATGCCTATTGTAGCTTCCATGGGAGGTAACACAGGCTCACAAGCCTTAGCGGTAACAGTTAGAAAACTCTCACTCAATGAAGTAGAATTCAAAGATGCTAAAAAAGTTATATTAAGAGAGAGTGGAATTTCTTTATTAAATGGGCTTATATTTGCTAGCGTTATGAGCATTATAGCTTTTATATGGTTTAAAACAGCCCTTTTAGGACTTGTTATAGCTTTGTCAATGCTAATCAATCTAGCCTTAGCCGGTTTTGTAGGCTCTTTTGTGCCATTAACTTTGAAAAAATTTAAAATTGATCCTGCGGTAGGTTCAAGTGTTGTGATTACTGCAATTACTGATGGTTTGGGTTTTTTCAGCTTTTTACTTTTAGCTAAGATGATTTTATTATAAAAAGGAAAATTGTGTCAAGCATTATATATAAAAAACAAAACATAAAACTCACAGGAAATCAACTACAAATTGGCGATAATGCTCCAAAAGTGACTTTAAAAACTAAAAATCTTGCCTCAGTAGAAATAGCACCACCTGGAAAAACTCAAATTTTACTAACTTTTCCTAGCTTAGACACTCAAGTATGTTCCAAACAAGCTAAAGAAACTAACAAAAGATTGGCATCTATAAAAAATATTGAAGTGATTGTTATTAGCATGGACTTACCTTTTGCTATGGATCGTTTTTGTGCGACTGAAGGAATTGATAATATCATAGTTGCAAGTGATTTTGCCTTTAAAGATTTTGGCACTAATTATGGAGTATTAATACATGATAGCATATTTGCAGGATTATTGGCAAGATCAGCTTTTATAGTTAAAGATGAAAAAATAATATACAAACAGCTCGTAAAAGAGCTGATGGGAAAAATTGATTTTAAAGATTTAGAGCTTTTTATACAAAACGATTATCGCTATTCTTTAAATTAACCTTCAAAATTGGTAACTATAAAATCTTCTTTTGGAGCTTCAATAAAGCACGATTTTTCTTTTAAGAAAAGCAAATCCACATGCCCTACAGGACCATTTCTATTTTTACCTATAATAAGCTCAGCTTTTTCTTGCACAGGATTTGGCATAAATTTTCTCTCATAAGTTTTGCCTTCATTTTTAGCTTTATTTTCTCTTTCTTTTTCTTCTTGCTCTCTATAAACCTCATCTCTATATACAAATAAAATCGTATCTGCATCTTGCTCTATAGCGCCACTTTCTCTTAAATCACTAAGCATAGGTCGTTTATTTGCTCTACTTTCTAATGAACGATTTAATTGCGAAAGTGCCACTACTGGCATATTTAATTCTCTTGCTAAAAGCTTTAAACCTCTTGAAATTTCACTCACCTGCAAATGCCTATCATTAAAAGCTGAGTTACTCATCATAAGACCGATGTAATCAACTACGCAAAGCTCAATACTCTCATCTTGAGCCTTGATTTTGCGTAAAATTGAACGAATGTCTGCTATGCTAGCATAACCACTATCATAAATATAAAGATTTTTTTGCGCATATTCATTACAAGCATCACCTACCCTACTCCACTCATCATCGTTTAAATCTGCGATTAGAATTTTTTGCAAAGGAATGGAAGTTTTTGCACTGATTAATCTTTGCATGATTTGCGTAGCAGGCATTTCTAGTGAAAACATTACAACACCTTTATTTTGCCTTAGTGTTTTTTCTATAAAATTTAAACAAATTGTAGTTTTTCCCATGCCAGGGCGTGCTGCGATGATTACAAGATCGCCAGGTTTAAAGCCTTTTGTCATTTTATTAAGCTCACTAAAGCCTGTATCAAGTCCTAAAATATCTTTGTTTTCAGCTTCTTTTTGCTTTTTAAACTCATCCATAAGCTCAGACATCACCATAGTCATATCCTTAATACTATTACTATTTACACGGTTTGTAAGATTAAAAATTTCTTTGCCTATTTCATCTGAGATTTGAGAAATGCTTTTATCTTCATTTACCCTTGTAGGTATAGTATAAGCAAAATTTAAAAGCTGGCGTCTAATGGATTTTTCTCTTAATTCATAAGCGTATTTACTCACATCTGCTATGGAAGTAGTAGCTAAAACTTCAGCTAAAATTTGCTCATCTACTTTTTTATGTTTTCTTATAAAACTTGCACTTATAGGCTCGCCTGCATTCACACAAGCTAAAATAGCTTTATAAATATCTTGATGAGCTTTGAGCGAAAAATCATTAATTTCAATATCCGAAGAAACACTAAAAAAAGAATCTTCACTATATATACAAGAACTTAAAATCGCCCTTTCAAGATCTAAATCAAAATGCTCATTATTTTGACTCATACACACCCCTAATTATAAATTTGCAAATAAATCAGTTGACAAATATCGCTCGGCTGTATCATTTAACATAGTCAAGACTTTTTTATCAGGGTTTTCTAAAGCAATTTTTCTAGCCATATATACATTTGCTCCGCTTGAAATTCCTGCCATTATGCCGTTTTTACCAAGCTCTAAGGCTGTATTTATAGCATCTTCATTACTTACACAAACTATCTCATCTATGATTTTTTGATTTAAAATTTTAGGGATAAAATTTGCACCTATACCTTGAATTTTATGGCTTGCAGCAGTATTTTGACTCAAAAGTGGCGAAGATGCGGGTTCTAAGGCTATGATTTTGACATTAGGATTGTGTTCTTTTAAAATTTCTCCTACCCCGCTAATAGTCCCACCTGTACCAAAACCTGCTAAAAAAATATCAAGATCAGGTAAAGCTTTTAAAATTTCTAAAGCAGTATTTTTTTTATGTGCGTTTTTGTTGTTGATATTTTCAAATTGACTTACCATAAATGAATTTGGAATTTCACTCAAAAGCTCATTAGCTCTATCAAGCGCTCCTTGCATGCCTTTACTTGCTTGAGTAAGTTCTAGCTTTGCACCAAAAAAACTCATCATTTTTCTACGCTCAATACTCATAGACTCAGGCATAGCTATGATAAGTTTAAGCTTTAAGCTTGCACAAATCATTGCTAAAGCTATGCCGGTATTTCCACTTGTAGCTTCTATAATGGTTGTTTCTTGATTGATTTTACCTTCATTTAAAGCTTGTTTTATCATCTCCACAGCCGCTCTATCTTTTATAGAATGACTTGGATTAAAATACTCGCATTTAGCATAAAGATTTGGAGCAAATTCTTTTAAAGAAATAATCGGGGTATTACCTATACAATCTAAGATATTATTATAAACTGACATTGTCTTCCTTTAATATTTTTAAAAACAATATCAAAAGAAAATTAATACTTAACTATGAAGAAAAACGCAAAAGTTTTTTAACTTTTGCGCAAAGAATTATTTTTTAGCTTTTTTAGCAGTTTTAGCAGCAGCAACTGCATCTTTAAGGTTTTTACCTACTTTAAATTTAGCAACTTTAGTAGCAGGTACTTTAATAGTAGCACCAGTGCTTGGCACTCTAGCTTCTCTAGCAGCTCTTTCAGCTACAGAAAATGTACCAAAACCGATAAAGCTAATGCTATCACCTTTAGCTAATACATCAGTAATAGTAGCGATTACTGCATCAGTAGCTGCAGTTGCATCTTTTTTAGTTAGCCCAGCAGTTTGAGCAACTTGAGAAATAAAATCTGCTTTAGTCATAAAAAGCTCCTTGATTAAAAATGATTGTTAAGTTTAACACATTTATCAAGCTTTTGCAAGAGGTTTAAACCCAAATCACAAAGAAAAATATGCTAAAAAAATGTTTTTGCTAAATTTATTACCACTTCAGGCTTTAAATCTTTCATACATTTGTGGTGTTTTAAAGGGCAGACCTTTTGCATACAAGGCATACAAGCTAAATTTAAATGTGCTATTTTAGCATTTTCTTGCCAAGGAGATGTTTGACTGAATTTGGTAGAACCAAAAATAGCCACCGTTTTCACCCCATAAACTGCACCTATATGCATAGGACCACTGTCGTTTGTGATGAGCAAATCAAGCATAGAAATATTTTTACATAAAGTATAAATACTAGTTTTACCACAAAGATTTTTTGATTTGATACCTTCTTTTAGAAAAAAATACTCAATTTCATCACAAATTTCTCTCTCACTTTCTACTCCAAAGATTAAAATTTGATGAGTTGAGCTAAATTCTTTTGCTACCCTTGCAAAATAGCTCGCTTCCCATCTTTTAGCACTTCCAAAATGCGCACCTGGATTTATACCTAAAATTTTTTGAGTTGATTTTGCTTTTATAGGGAGTTTTAAAACATTTGAAGTGGCTTTAAAATTTAAGGCTTTTTCTGTGAAATTTAAGTATTTTAAGACTTGATGTTCTTCTTTTAGAATATTTTTATCAAAATAAAATCTTTTTTTTGCTTTAATTAGATTTAAAATGATCTTACTTGAAAATGCCGAGCGAAACGAAAAAGCTAGATCAAATTTACCAAGGTTTTTTCTAGCTTGTAAAATTTGCTTATATCTTTGTTTTTTATTTTCTACTAAAATTTGAGCATTTTCAAAGCGTTTAAAAAGTTCCGTACTTACAAAAGAACCATAAAAAGTAAATTTAGCTTGGGGATATTTTTCTTTTATAGCATAAATAGCCGCACTAGCCATCACTGCATCGCCTAGCCAAGTAGGAAGGTTGATAAAAATATTCATGATTTTCCTTAAAAATAAAAGCTATAATTATAGCAAAAAATAAAGAGCTAAAATGAGTCAAATTTCCATCATATTACCAACCTATAATGTAGAAAAATATATAGCTAGAGCATTAGATAGTTGTATAAAACAAAGCTTTAAAGATATAGAAATCATTGTAGTAGATGACCTTGGAAATGATAAAAGCATAGATATAGCCAAAGAATATGCTAGTAAAGATGAAAGAATAAAAATCATACATAATGATAAAAATTTAGGCACCTTTGCAAGTAGAGATATAGGCGTGTTAAATTCAAACTCACCTTATATAATGTTTTTAGATCCTGATGATTATTTGGATTTAAAAGCTTGTGAGTTAGCTTTAAAAGATATAAAAAATGATGTTGATATGATTATTTTTGATGCTTTTGTTCATAGAGTTAAATTTAAAAAATTTTATAGATTTAAAAATGATGAATATTTTAATAAGAATGATTTTTTAAATTTTTTACTCAATCAAAAGCATTTTTGCTGGAGTGTTTGGGCTAAGCTTTATAAAAAAGAAAATTTACTTAAAAGTTTTGATTATTTTGATATATATAAAAGATTGTGTTATGGTGAAGATGTGTTTTTTAACTATATAAATTTTATGATTAGTGAGAGTTTTTTTGTATCTAAAGAATGTTTTTATCATTATGAATTTAATGAATTTGGAAGATATGAA
>NZ_JAKMRT010000007.1:0-87471 GCF_025772225.1 Campylobacter sp. IFREMER_LSEM_CL1097
ATCAGAAAAAATTTGAATAATAAAACCTTTTTCTATAAGATTTTTAAGATCTTTTAAATGATCTAAATACTCATATTCATCATTTTTAAAAACTTCACTAAGAAGATTATAGGCATTAATGCTTACATTTGCTTGTAAATAATTTTTACACAAATGCTTTAAAATTAAAATTTCATCTTCACTGCATTGTAAGTTTTTATAAATATTGCTTTTAAAAGTATCATTAAGAAAAAGTTTTAAATCTTTCATATTTTCCTTTATATTGATTTTATGCTAAATTTAATTTTAGATTTTTTGTCACTAAAACTCATATTTTTATCACAAACCTCATAAAAAATATCATAATTTTTGCTTATAATATTTTGAGTAAAACCACAAGAAGTGATTTGCTTATTTTTCCCATAAAAAATAGGTTTTTTGTAAATTAAATCTTGCAAAAAATCATCATAATATTCATAATTAAAAAATCTTTTATTAAAAAAAGTTTTTGCATAACATACACCATTAATGCAAATTTTATCCATGATTTTTAACTCAAGTAAAGCCTTAGAGGCACTATAAAGTTCTAAACTTGTAAAATTTTTTCCCTCATATAAAAAGCCGTAATCAGCAAATCTAAATTGAGGGGTTTTTAAAACAATATAAGCACTTTGTGATTGTGTTTTACTTTTTAAAGCACAAGAGCTTAAAAAAACACATACAAAACACAAAAAAATTATTTGAAGTGACTTTATCATTTAAGGTTTTTAAAACTAAGATTAAGTTCTAAATTTAACTCTTTTACTATTTTCATCACGCTTTGCAAATCATCAATTTGCTTACCAACTACGCGAATTTCATTGCCTCTAATACTTGAAGTTACCTTTAGCTTACTATCTTTTATAGCTTTATTAATCTTCTTAGCACTATCAGCATCAATAGCATCATTAACTTTTAAATTCAATCTAAAATTTGCTCCACTCTCCCTGTTTAACTCTTTAATACCATTAGGATTAATCCCTCTTTTGATAAGTTTTGAGATAACAATATCTTTTAGCACTTCAATTTTTGCTTCACTTGAACAAGTAAGCTTATAAATACTTTCTTTTTCATTTAGCTCTATTTCACTTTTAATGCCTTTTAAATCATATCTGCTATCAAGCTCTTTTTTAGCTTGCTCTAAAGCATTTTTTAGCTCTTGTTTGTCAATTTCCCCACTAATGTCAAAACTATGTTCATTTGCCATTTTCTATAAACTCCTTAAGATTATTAAATACGATTTGGACTAAATTTTGTATGGATTCTTCACTAGCCCATGCAACATGTGGAGTGATAATTAAATTTTCTTTATTTTTTATATTAAGCAAAGGATGATTTTCAACCATAGGTTCTACTTCAAGTACATCAAGCCCCACTCTAATATTTTTTTCATCCATAATTTGAGCCAAATCTACTTCATTAATAATCCCACCACGACCTACATTAATTAAAATGGCCTCACCTTTTAAAAGCATTAATTCTTTCTTGCTTAATAAATTTTTTGTTTTTTTATTTAAAGGTGCATGGATACTTATCACATCAGAAGTTTTTAAAAGCTCTTCAAGGCTTACTTTCTCATATGTATCATCATTATTAACCCCTGAGGTAGAATAATAACAAACATTTGCTCCAAATATTTGCGAAGCCTTAGCTACCTCTTTACCTATAACTCCAAGCCCTATAATACCATGTTTTTTTCCTGTTAGAGTATGTAAAGTTCTACTAAAATCAGTGAATATTGGGCTTTTTACCCAAAGCCCTTGTTTGGTCCATCCATCATAATATGGGATTTGATTTAAAAAAGCAAAAAGCAAAGCAAATGTATGACTTAAAACACTTTTGGTAGAATACCCAGCTGCATTTTTTACTATTATACCTTTAGAATTTGCATAAGCTACATCTATATTATTTACCCCTGTACCAAGCTGCAAAATGAGCTTTAAATTAGTGTTATCTATAACTTCTTGATCAATGATGACTTTATTTATCATCACAACTTGTGCATCAGATATTCTTGAGATAACCTCATCTTTAGATGTAAGTTCATAACTTATAAATTCCCCAATACTTTCAAAAGCTGTTAAATCAGCTCCACCTAAAGTAGCAGCATCTAAACATACTATTTTCATTTTTTATCCTTTAACAATGTGCCCTACAAATTTAGAATAATTATCAAGCACCAAACCACCTTTTCTAAAACCTAAACCACAACCCTCATAAGCAAAGAAAACTCCTGCTTGATAATAATCATTTTCATTTTGATTAAACTCAGCAAATTCTTGATACACAAAACGATTGTTTTGATAATCTCCACTTGTTTCAAAACTTATATCTCCATTAGCCTCTATAATAGAAACATTTGCTCCTTCTCTACCAAAAACAGGCTTTTTAACACATTTTTTACCCACTAAAGGCTCATCGCTTGTTTCAAGCAATAAAGGATGATTTGGATAAAGCTCCCATAAAATTTTCATTATACCCTTGCTTTGAAAAAGTAAAGTATAAGCAGGATTTAAAATAATTGCTTTTTGATTTTGCATAATTTGAGTTAAGAGCATAGCAAGTTCACCCTCTTCTATAGCTATACTTTCCCAAGGAATGAGTTTGAAAAAATACTCAAAATTTATATCATTTTTAAAAATTCCTTCGGGTGAAAATTCTACCTCATCAATATAAGAAAATTCACTCTCAAAACCAGCTTCACTAGCAATGTGCGCTAAAAGTTTTGTTGTAATCATATCCTCATCACTACCTGCAATTGAAGAAAACAATATTTTCCAACCTTCATAATATTTTTCAAATTCACTTACATCTTCTTCTAAGGTTATAAGTCTCTTAAAATTATCTCTTAAAGCTTCATATATATTATTAAATTGCGAGCTTTCATCTAGGTTGTTTTGCTTTAAAATAGCCCATTGCAAAATAGCACTTTCAAATAAAGATGTTGGAGTATCAGCATTAAATTCTATTAGTTTTATAGGCTTACCATCAAGCCCACCTGCTAAGTCAAACCTACCATATAAATGCCAATGCACATCATTTTCCCAACTCATCTTAATCGCATCAACCAAATTAAAAGGAATTCCAAGCTCGTCAAAACGATCATTATCAATCACTTCTTGCGCAGCAGCTACAAACATATCATAAAGCTCATTAACTGCTTCATAGTATGCATTTGCTTCATCTTCCCTTACACAAACTAAATTAGAATCTAAATAATCACTTCCATCATTATCCGTATGCCATGAAAAACCTATTTGCTCTAAATAAGATTTTTCTAAAGGATTTACTTTTAAAAAATTCATTTTTTCACCTTTTAAGAGCCAAAAGAATTTGTAGAGCTTGAAGTAGCTTTAGAGCCACCACCAAAAAAGCCTGATTTTTTTGCATTTGATCCTGAAGTAGCACTTGTACTTGCTTTATTAAAGCTATTTACACTTCTTTGATAAGCACTTTGATTTGAAAATGCTCCTCTTTGTTGATTTGTAAAATTTTGATTGTTAAAAAGCTTTGAACCTATCCAACTTCCCAAAATAGCTCCAGCCGCACTCGCAAGCAATGTCTCGCCTAAAGAAAGCCCACCGCTACTCATTTGGGCATTGTTTGGATTTGTTAAATTTGAAGTACCATTGTCTATTTTAGCAGCTTCTTCTTGGATTAATTTATCCATTTCTTCTTTGCTTAAAACCCTTTCAGTTCCATCAAGTTGTTTTAAGACTACCCTAGTTTCATCACTTGGAAATTGATCTTTGATTTTGTATTGATTTGGAGCGGTTTCTTCAATAATAACAAAGGCCCCTTGAGTATTTGCCGCTTGACTTAAAGCGTTATTGCTAGAATCATTTGTATTATTACTACATGCACTTAAAGCACCTGCACTAATTGCAGCAATACCACTTATCATACTAAGTTTGAGTATAGTTTTAATGTGTTTCATAATCTTTCCTATAAAAAATTTATAAATTTAACTTAATAAGATTTTAACAAAAAAAGTATTAATAAAAATTAATTGTTTTAGTTTATCATAGTCATTAAATTACTACTTAAAATAAACACAGCAAAAGCAAAAAATATAAAAGCACTTAGATAATCAATAAGTTTTAAATTCTTTTGATAAATTCTTACCATAAATGGTTTAGAAAATAATAAAGAAATCAAAGAAAAATAAATTATAGTTTCTAAAATCAAAACAAATATCAAGACTATCAGCATCCATCGCATTTGTGTAAAATCAAAACTTGCAAAAACACTGGCGAAATAAAAAATTGCTTTAGGATTAGATAAATTTGTAATCATTCCACTTAAAAATGCAGATATATAAGTTTTTTGAACTTTAATTTTGTCATTTTTTGTATTCTTGTAAATCTTAAAAGATAAATACAAAAGATAAAATGCTCCAAAACTTGATAGTATAATTTGTAAAAATGGGAATTTATGAAAAACGACATTTAATCCGAGTATAGAAAGTATAATCCATATACTAACAGCTAAACTTACTCCCAAGCTTGCCTTTAAAGCACTTTTAACCCCTTCTCTTAATGCATATGAACTTACTAAGAAAAAATCAGGTCCTGGTAAAATAAGTCCGAAAAAATGAATGATTATAATCCAAAAAAACATAAATATTTTAACGAAGAAAGCCGATTTCTCGGCTTTTTGGTATTAGAGTCTTGACTCGTAGCGTCTAAGCATATAAAGTCTTTTAAGCATTTTTTTGCGTGCTGAAATTTTTTGTTTTTTGCGAATTTCAGTCATAGGCTCAAAAAATCTTCTAGCGCGAACTTCAGTAACAACTAGATTTCTATCTACTTGCTTTTTGAATTTTCTATACGCTTCGTCAAAAGACTCATTAGGATGTACCTTGATTCCTGGCACGACCCTCACCACCTTTCTTTAAATAAATTTTAAAATAAAGATTATATCATAATTTTCTTGAAAATAAAACTTATTTTTGTAATAATTATATAAATAAAAATTAAATATAAATTATTAATTAAGACAAAGTTTGATTTAATTTTTCTAATACTACAATATAAAGAAATATTTCTAAGGAAAATAAAATGAATGCTCACATCACAAACTATACTAAAAAAAGATATATAGCTTATATCATTTCTATGATCATTTTTATAGCACTACCTTTTATAAAAATAAATGGAAATCATTTCTTTTTATTAAGCTTTGATCATAAAAAACTTAATTTATTTTTTATCGCTTTTGATACTCAAGAGCTGTATTTAATGCCTTTTGTTATCATGGGTATGTTTTTAACTATACTTTTTGTTACTACTTTAGCAGGAAGAATTTGGTGTGCTTGGAGCTGTCCTCAAACTATTGCTAGAGTTATTTATAGAGATCTTTTACAAACAAAAATCTTTAAAATTCATAAAAGCACAGCAAATAAACAAAAGCAAGTCAGTGGATTTTTCGTCAAAAAAGCTTTAAGTATTGTGATTTTTTATCTTTTTTCATTGTTAATGATGAGTGCATTTTTATGGTATTTTGTACCACCTGAAGATTTTTTTACATACATTCAAAATCCTGCCGATCATTTATTGCTTTTAGGGATTTTATTTTGTGCTTCTTTGGCTTTTACTTTTGATATAGTATATTTGGGTGAAAAATTTTGTGTTTATGTATGTCCTTATGCAAGAATTCAATCTGTAATGTTTGATAATAACACCGTTCAAGTAATATATGATGATAAAAGAGGAGGTATGATTTATGATGGACATACCAAACTTTATCAAAAGCCACCACAAGGTGAATGTATAGGATGTGAAGCCTGTGTAAAAATTTGTCCTACACATATAGATATACGCCAAGGAATGCAACTTGAGTGTATTAATTGTCTTGAATGTGCCGATGCTTGTTCAAAAGTTCAAGCCAAATTTAATCGTCCTAGCTTAATTAATTGGACTAGTGCAAAAGCTATTGAAACAAGGGAAAAAGTAAAATATTTTAGATTTAGAACTATTGGATATTTAGTTGTTTTGTGTGGTGTTTTTGTAGCTTTAGTTTTAATGGGAAGTAAAAAAGAAAATATGCTTTTAAATATCAACCGTTCTAGCGAGCTTTATCAAATCAGAAAAACCCATGATGGAGAATTAATTATTAGTAATGCTTATGTATTTTTATTTCAAAACACCGATAATAAAACTCATGAGTATTATTTTGATGTGAAATTACAAGGCATTGAAGATGGCTTAGAAATCATTAGACCTAAAAAATCTTTTAAACTAAAAGCTGGCGAAAAAGATAAACATATAGTTGTTTTAAAAGCTACTAAAAAACTAGCCGATAATGATAGAAAAGACACTGTAATACCATTAACCATCAAAGCCTATGCACTTGATGATAAAAATATTGTCATATTACGCGAGAGCAATTTTGTATATCCTAAAAATTCTATCATAGAGCATAAAAAATACTAAAATGAAAAAAAGAATTTCTTCAAAATCTCAAGCAAGGCTTGAAAAAATCAAACAAATCGCTGCGGAGTCATTTTTAAAAAATGGCTACGAAGCAACTAATCTTAAAGATATTATCAAACAAGCTGGTGGATCTTTTTCTTGCGTATATGAGCATTTTAAAAGTAAAGAAGGTTTATTTGAAGCGGTTTTAAATGATTTTGCAGAAAATCATTTTTTAGCTATTTTAAAAAAAAATATGCGACTTTCACCTGATGCTAATTTAGAAGAATTCTTATATCAATTTGCAAAAGCTTATTTAGGGATTTTTAACGACACCAAAACTATAGCTATAGTAAGACTTTTGTATTCTGAAATTTATAATGAAAAATTTGATTTTGGAAAATGGTTTAAAGGAAGCAATAGAAAAGAAGTAGAATATGTTCTTCGAAAAAGATTTGAAGAAGAAAATGAAATTTTAGCTCAAAATGCTGAATTTTTAAGTTATACTTTTTGCGCTATGCTTAGAGGGACATTTTTTATACAAAGCACTTTTGAAAATAAAGTTTCAATGAATAAAAAAGAACAACAAAGCCATGCAAAAAAAATCGTAAAGCTTTTTACTCAAGGTCTTGTTAATTTTAATTAACTAAAGATTGATAAAATAGTATTTATTAATTTTGTAATATAAATTACTTTTTATTTAGCTAAATAAATAACTTAAGGAAACAAATGAAAACAAAACTTTTAACTCTAGCTTGCGCTTCTCTTATCTTTATAGCATGTTCAGATGATAAGAATGCACAAGTTAAACAACTCCCTCCTCAACCTGTTAGTATTATGACTATGCAAAGTGCTAATTTACCTTTAGAATTTACTTATCCTGCGAGATTAAGCACTGAATTAGATGTAGTAGTCAAACCTAAAGTAAGCGGTGAAATCAAAGCAAAATACTTCAAAAGTGGTCAAGCTGTAAAAAAAGGCGATAAGCTTTTTCTTATAGAACCTGACAAATACCAAGCAAGTGTAAATATGGCTTATGGAGAAGCTTTGGTAGCAAGAGCTAATTTTGATGATGCTGAAAAAAATTTTAAAAGAGATAGTATTTTAATAGAAAAAAATGCTATTTCACAAAAAGAATTTGATGCAAGTTTAGCTAAATTTAACTCCACAAAAGCTAATCTAGAAAGCGCTAGAGCAAAACTTGCTAATGCAAGATTAGACTTAAAATACACCATAGTAAGTGCTCCTTTTGATGGAATTTTAGGTGATGCGTTAATGGATGTGGGTGATTATGTAAATGCTTCATCTACCGAACTTGTACGCATTACAAACATTAACCCAATTTTTGCAGATTTTTATATTTCTGATGTAGATAAAATCAATATGAATAAAAATATTCAAAGCGGCAATTGGAAATTAGAAAATATCCAAGTGCAAGCTAATGTTGGTGGAGAACTTTTCAATGGAAAATTATATTTCGTAGATAGCGTTATAGATACTCATAGTGGTGGAGTAAAAGCAAAAGCTATTTTTGATAACAACAATTCAAACTTAATGCCTGGCTCTTTTGCAAATGTTCATGTTGGTGGTTTTGTTCAAAAAGATGGTTTTGAAATTCCTCAAGTTGCGCTTTTGCAAGATGATAGTGCTACTTATGTTTATACCCTTGTAGATGGAAAAGTAGTTAAAACTATTGTTAATGTTATTTATCAAACTTCTGATAAAGCAATTATTGATAAGGGCTTAAAAAATGGGGATAAAGTGATTTTAAATAACTTCAAAAAAATCCGTCCTGGTGCAAGTGTTAGCGTAATGGAGAATAAATAATGTTTTCTAAATTCTTTATAGAAAGACCTGTATTTGCTTCTGTTGTAGCTATTATCATTTCTTTAGCAGGTATTATAGGACTTTATTCTTTACCCGTGGAGCAATATCCTTCCTTAACTCCACCCGTTGTTAAGGTAAGTGCAACTTACTCAGGAGCTGATGCTCAAACGGTGGCTCAAACGGTGGCTATTCCTCTTGAAGATGCAATCAATGGGGTTGAAAATATGATTTATATGGATTCAACTTCAAGCTCTTCAGGAGATATGAGCTTAAGTGTATATTTTAATATAGGTACAGATCCTGACCAAGCAACAGTTGATGTTAATAATAGAATTTCAGCTGCTATGGCAAAACTACCTGAAGATGTTAAAAAAACTGGTGTTAGTGTAAGAAAAACTGGTTCAAGTATATTAGAAGTTGCTACTTTATATTCTCCTGATGGCTCTATGGATTCACTCGAAGTGTATAATTATGCTGCATTAAATATTTTAGATGATCTTGCTAGGGTTCCTGGTGTGGGTAATGCCGTAGCTATTGGTGCAAGAAATTATTCTATGAGAATTTGGCTTAATCCTGATTTATTAAACAAATATCAAGTTACTGCAACTGATGTTATTGCTGCAGTTAGCGAGCAAAATGCTCAATATGCTACTGGTAAGATAGGTCAAGAACCTGTGGTGGAAAGATCTCCTTATGTGTATTCAGTAACTATGCAAGGAAGATTAAAAAATACTAAAGAATTTGAAGATATTATCATAAGAGCAAATAGTGATGGCTCTTTTTTAAGACTTAAAGATGTAGCCGAAGTTTCTTTAGGATCAAGAGAATATACTTTTAAAGGTAGATTAAACGGAAATGACGCTACTCCTATTTTGATTTTCTTACAAACCGGAGCAAATGCTGTAAATACAGCAGAATTAGTGCAGAAAAAATTTGAAGAACTTTCTAAAAATTTCCCTGAAGGATTAACTTATAAAGTGCCTTATGATACAACTATATTTATTAAAGCTTCCATTAAAGAAGTGGTAAAAACTTTCTTTGAAGCATTAATTTTAGTTGTAATTGTAATGTATTTGTTCTTAAAAAATTTCCGCTCAACTATTATACCAATGATTGCTGTTCCTGTTTCTATTTTGGGAACTTTTGCAGGATTATATGTCTTAGGTTTTAGTATCAATCTACTTACACTTTTTGCCTTAGTATTGGCTATTGGTATTGTTGTTGATGATGCAATTATAGTAGTTGAAAATATCGATAGAATTATGCATGAAGATCCAAATATAAGCATAAAAGAAGCAGCTATTAAAGCTATGGATGAAGTTGCTGCACCTGTTGTTTCTATAGTTCTTGTACTTTGTGCGGTTTTCATACCCGTTTCATTTATATCAGGTTTTGTGGGAGAAATCCAAAAACAATTTGCCATAACCTTAGCAATATCTGTTACTATATCAGGCTTTGTAGCTTTAACACTAACTCCTTCTTTATGTGCAATTTTTTTAAGAAGAAATGAAGGTGAACCTTTTTACTTTGTGAAAAAATTTAATGATATTTTTGATTGGTCTACCGAAGTTTTTGGCGCTGGTGTGGCTTATATACTTAAAAGAACAGTGCGTTTTATGTTAATTTTTGTAATCTTTTTGGGTGGTTTATATGGACTTTTCAAACTTGTTCCAAATTCACTTGTTCCAAATGAAGATCAAGGAAACTTTTTAACTATTGTCAATCTACCCGCAGCATCTTCGCTTAATAGAACTACTCAATCAATGGATGCTATGGCAGAAGAAATCCGCAAAAATGAGAATGTAACTAATGTGGTAGGACTTATAGGCTATGATCTTTTTACAGGTTCTTTAAAAGAAAATTCTGGCGCAATGTTTGTTAATTTGAAAAATTGGGATGATAGAGATATTAGTAGTTTTGATTTAGTTGGATCTTATAACAAACAATACTTCTTAAATCCAAATTTTCAAACTTTCTTTGTTAATCCACCACCAATCCAAGGTTTAAGCTTAACTGGTGGTTTTGAGATGTATGCACAAAATCGTAGCGGAAAAAGTTATGATCAAATTCAAATTGATGTAAATAAATTAGTTGAAGCAGCAAACAAGCGTCCCGAACTTCACAATGTAAGAACAACGCTTGATACTAATTTTCCGCAATTAAAACTAGAAATTGATCGCGATAAAGTAAAACTTTATGGTTTAAATTTAGCTGATGTATTTAGCACTCTAAATGCCACCATAGGAACTTATTATGTAAATGATTTTTCTATGCTTGGAAAAAATTATCGTGTAAATATAAGCGCAATTGGAGATTTTAGAAATACTCAAAATGCTTTAAAAAACATCTTTGTTAGATCAAAAGATGGTTCTATGATAGCTCTAGATAGCGTTTTAACATTACAAAGAAGTGTTGGTCCTGATGATGTAAAACGCTTTAATATGTTTCCATCGGCTTTAGTGCAAGGTGATCCTGCTCCTGGCTATACTTCAGGACAAGCCATTGATGCAATTGCACAAGTGGCAAAAGAAACTTTAGGAGAGGATTATTCTATTGCTTGGTCAGGTTCAGCTTATCAAGAAGTTACAAGTAGCGGTGCTGGACAAATAGCATTTATGCTAGGACTATTATTTGTATTTTTAATTCTAGCAGCACAATATGAAAGATGGCTCATGCCTTTAGCAGTAATTACGGCTGTGCCTTTTGCAGTATTTGGTTCTTTGCTTTTTGTATGGCTTAGAGGATTAGAAAATGATATATATTTTCAAACAGGACTTTTACTTTTAATAGGCCTTTCTGCTAAAAATGCCATTTTGATTGTTGAATTTGCTATGGAAGAGCATCTTAAAAAAGGAAAGAGTATTTTTGAAGCTTCTATTAGTGCAGCAAAATTGAGATTTAGACCTATTGTAATGACTTCATTAGCATTTATTTGTGGTATTTTACCGCTTTTCTTTGCATATGGAGCAGGAAGTGCAAGCCGCCATGCGATAGGTACAGGTATTATAGGTGGTATGATAGCAGCTTCTACTATAGCCATTTTCTTTGTACCTTTATTTTTCTATTTACTAGAAAGTTTTAATAAATGGCTTGATAAAAAAAGAGGTAAAATCAATGCGTAAGTTAATAATTTTTGCAAGTTGTTTTTTAATAACAGCTTGCAGTTTAAAACCAAATTTAGAAATTAAAGATGTAAATTACACTAAAAGCTTAGATCAAAACATTAGCATTAACAAACAATGGTGGAAAGCTTTTGATGATAATTATTTAAACACCTTAGTCGATCAAGCTTTAAAAAACAATAACGACTTGCAAATTGCATATATGAATTTACAAAAAGCTTATGAAGCTTTAGGTATAGCAAGAAGCGATCTACTTCCTAAACTAGACGGAAGTGCTAGCGGAGCAAGAGCAAAAACTAGCATCAATGCTCCAAGCAACAAAAGTAATGAATTTGTCTATGGCAATGATTTTAATATGGGTTTAAATTTAAGTTATGAAGTAGATTTATGGGGTAAATACAGAGATACTTATAATGCTTCAAAAGCAAAATTACAAGCTAGTGAGTTTGACTATGAAAGTGCAAGATTAAGCTTAATTTCTAATGTAGTAAAAACTTATTTTAATCTAGCAAGCTTAAGTGAGCAAGTAAAAATTTTAGAAGAAACAACCCAAAGTTACCAAAAAACTTATGAGTTAAAATTAGAGCATTTTAAACTTGGAGTAATTAGTGAGTATGAGCTTAACAAATTTAAAGCTGAACTTGAAAATTCAAGAGTTTTACTCACAAATGCTAAAATTCAAAAAGAAGCTAATATCAAAGCTTTAAAAATCTTAACTTCAAATGATATTGATGATATACTTTATAATAGCATAGAGTATAAAAAAATAGGACAATACGAGCTTAGCATACCTGAGGGCATTGGTAGTGAAATTTTGCTTCAAAGACCTGATGTGCAAGCTAGTTTAAAAATTTTAGAAGAAAAAAACTATCTTGTTGGGGTAGCCAGAACTGCATTTTTACCAAACCTTTCTTTAACAGGACTTTTGGGCTTTCAAAGTAATGATTTAGATCTTTTAGTCAAACATGGAAGCAATACTTGGAATGTGGCTGGAAATTTTGCAATGCCGATTTTTCATTGGGGTGAGATTATGAATAATGTTAATATCGCAAAACTTACCAAAGATGAAGCGTTTTTACAATATGAAAACACCTTAAAAACAGCCTTTGGGGAAATAAGACTTGCTTTATTTAACCGCCAAAGCTATTATGAAAATGAGCAAAATTATAAAAATTTATTTCTAGCTCAAAGTAAAATTTATGAAATTTCTACCTTAAGATATGAAAATGGCGTGATTAATTTAGCTGATTTTTTACAAGATCAAAGAAATTACCTAAATGCTAAACTTTCTTACACTAACTCATCTTATGAGCTTGCAAATTCCATTGTAGATGTTATGAAAGCCTTTGGTGGTGGATTTAACGCTAAAGAAGAATCAAAAGAAAATATCAAAGCTATGGAAGAAAACTTAAAAGAAAACTTTTATAACAACTGAGCCTTAAGGCTTAGTTGTTAATGCATTTGAATTTGAATTCTTTGATTAAAATTATTATTTCCTCTATCTTTTGGGCTATTATGCTCAAAACGATAACGCATATTACCTGAAACATTAACATCTTGAAAAATTTCATCTAAAGGTGCAGAATTTGACACGCTTATAAGCCCTAATAAAAATATAAAAAATGCTATAAAAATATTTTTCATTATAAAGCCTTTGTAAAAATATGATACAATTATAGTCTTTTTAAATAACTACAAAATGAAATTTTTAGGAAAAATATGAATTTTTTACAAAACTTAGCTCTTTCTTACTCACATAAAGCCATGCAAAAATCTTTAGAGAATGGTTTTGATGTGAAACTTTTAAAAGAAGGACAAGAAAAAAAAGTTAATCCAAAAAAATCTTATATGCTCTATGCTCATATACCATTTTGCCATACTTTTTGTCCATATTGTAGTTTTCATAAGTATTATTATAGTGAAGATTTAGCAAAAAGATATTTTGAAAGCTTAAGAGAAGAAATCAAACAAATCAAAGACAAAGGATTTGATTTTACTTCTATGTATGTGGGTGGTGGTACTACTTTGATCAACGAAGAAGAACTTGCTAAAACTTTAGAACTTTGCAAAAAATTATTTAATATTAAAGAAATTTCTTGCGAGAGCGATCCTAATCATATCGAACCTAAAAAGCTAGAAATGTTTAAAGGGCTTATAGATCGTTTAAGTTGCGGTATACAAAGTTTTGATGATGATACTTTAAAAAAAGTAGCAAGGTATCATAAATTTGGTTCAAGCAAAGAGCTTCAAGAAAAGCTTTCTAAAGCTATAGGTGTGCTTCCTATTATGAGTCTTGATTTGATTTTTAACTTTCCTTCTCAAACTAAAGAGCAATTACTCAATGATTTAGAAATAGCCAAAAATTTAAAACCTCAACAAATCACAACTTATCCTTTAATGAAATCAAACCTCACAAAAGATAATATCGCAAAAACTCTAGGAGTAAGTTTTAAAGATAATGAATTTGAGTTTTATAAAATCATTATAGATTTTTTCAAAGATTATGAAAGAAATAATGCATGGTCATTTTCTTTAGAAAAAAGTAGCTTTAATGATGAGTATGTAAGTAGCCATCATGAGTATTTGGGTGTAGGAAGTGGGGCTTTTAGCTTTTTAGATGGAGAGCTTTTAATCAATGCTTTTAATTTAAATGATTATTCTAAACTCATCAAAGAAAAGCAAAATGCAAATATTGCTAAAGCTAATTTTAGTAAAAAAGAAATCATCAAATATGTCTTTTTAACTGAAATGTTTGCAGGTAAAATCGAGATTGATAAATTTAACAAAACTTTAGATTGCAATTTAGAAAAAGATCTTTTCATAGAACTTTTAGGTCTTAAGCTAAGTAAAGCTATAAAAAAAGAAAATAATACTTTATACACAAGTGAATTTGGGCGTTATTTGTTTATGGTATTAATGAAAGATTTTTACACCGGTATGGATTTAGTGCGTGCTGTATTTAGAGATAATAAACGCTTACAAGATAAAGAACACATTAATATCATGCAAGAAAATGTTGATCCACTTGATTTTAAAAGTATGAAGTTTAAAGGATAAAAAGCCTTTAAAGGCTTTTTACTAAAATGGTCTTACCACCATCATAATAGCAATAATTATAAATAATATCGTTGGAATTTCATTATAAGCTCTAAAAAATTTCCCACTCTTTTTGCAAGTATCATTTTGAAGTTGTTTTAAATAATAATAATTTTGCAAATGATAAATGATCAAAAGCAAAGCACAGGTTAATTTAGCATGCATAAATCCTGATCCAACCATCAAAACTTTATTTACATGCAACATCAAACTTCCACTTATTAAAGTTACTATCATCGCAGGAGTTTGGATATAAAAATACAATTTTCTTTCTTGAATTTTTACCACTTCTACAAAGCCTTTATTATCTTTATGCTCTGTATGATAGACAAAAAGTCTTGGTAAATAAAACAATCCAGCCATCCAAGAAACAAAAGCTAAATAATGCACCATTTTAATCCACAAATACCAGTCAGTTAAAAAATCTAACATTTTTTTCCTTTTTTATTAAAAATTTCTTTTATTAAAATCAAAGCTACACTAATGTTTATCATCACATCAGCTAAATTAAACACAGCAAATTCAAACCACTTATGCCAAAATACAAAATCCACCACACCTATATGCACAAAGCGATCAAGTAAATTTGAACACCCAGCAGATAGCATAATAGCAAAAGCGATCAAATGTGTTTTAAAAAATTCTTTTTGATAAAGCAAATACACAAACAAAGCCAAAATAAAAACAAGTTGTATGTATTTTAAATACTCTCCTAAAAATGCAAACATTGAAAAGGCTACACCGGTATTATAGGTTAAAACTAAATCAAAAATTTCACCCTTATACTCAAGCCCTTGCAAAAACAAATACTTACTTACTTGATCTAGTATAAAAACTAAAGCAAAAACAAGCCAAAATTTTAAAGATAAAATTTTAAGCATTCAATGCTTTCATAAAAAAGCTTTCAACAGCTTTCATTTCTTTTTCTAAAAGCTTAATATCTTTTGCTTCAAGTAATAAGCGTATTAAATTTTCTGTACCTGAATACCTAAACAAACTAGCAATTCCTTTTTTTTCTAAATCTTTTTTCAACTCTTCTAAGCCTGCAAGCTTACTTAAGTCTTTTTTCTCTGAAATTTTAAGATTATGCAAAAGCTGTGGGTAAGGTTTAACTTGATTTAAAATTTCACTTGCACTTTTTGCTTCACTTAGCATTAAAGCACTAAATTGTAAAGCAGCTACCAAACCATCTCCAGTTTTTGCATAGTCACTAAAGATAATATGCCCACTCTGCTCACCACCAAAATTTCCACCGCATTCTTTGAGTTTTTCAAGTACATATTTATCGCCTACATTGCAAGTTTCATGTGTGATTTTATGTTTAGTTAAAAACTCTTTTAAAGCACCATTGCTCATTATAGTGCTAACTACACTTGATTTTAACTTGCCTTGTTTTTTCAAAAATAAAGCTAAAACACCCAAAAGACTATCTCCATGAGCTACTTCGCCTTTTTCATCTACAACAACCAAACGATCCGCATCCCCATCAAAAGCAAAACCCACATCTGCTCTAAATTTTTTTACTTCTAAAGCTAAATTTAAAGGATGTAAAGCCCCGCAATTTTCATTGATATTTAAACCATTTGGCTTATCATTGATCACAATCACATCTGCACCAAGTTCTTTAAAAACCGTAGGTGCTACCTTATAAGAAGCTCCATGAGCCACATCTAACACAACGCGTAAAGACTTTAAAGTCAGCTCTTTAGGAAAAGAATTTTTTATAGAAACAATATATCTTCCTATCACATCATCAATTCTTTTTGCTTGACCAATTTGTGATTTTGTTGTTCTTGCCTCTTCTATGAGTTTATCATTAAAATAAATTTCTTCTATTTTCGCTTCTGCTTGCTCATCAAGTTTATTTCCGTGTGCATCAAAAAATTTAATGCCATTATCATAGTAAGGATTGTGTGAAGCTGATATCATAATCCCTGCATCACAACGCATATCTTCAGTTAAAAACGCAATAGCAGGTGTTGGCATAGGGCCTATTTCTATAACATTATAACCTATAGAAGTAAGTCCTGAAACGATAGCATTTTCTATCATATAACCACTTCTTCTTGTATCTTTTCCTACTAAGATATTGTTTGTAAGGGCTTTGTCTTTAAAATAAATTCCAGCAGCCATAGCCAAACGCATTGCTAAAAATGAATCCAAAAACTCCCCCGCTTTACCGCGTACTCCATCTGTTCCAAAAAGTTTCATTTTTTTACCTTTGATTTTAAATAGTGCAATTATAAGTAAAAAAGTTAAGTAATGTATAAATGTGAGAATTTTATAAGCATTAGTTAGTAATAAAAATATATAATTTTTAAAATTTCACTTAAGGAAAATGAATGAAAAAAATCATCGCAGGGGTTGTAGTAGTAATTTTACTAGTTATAGGGTTTTTTACCTCAGCTTCTTATATTAACTCAATCAATGAAAAAATCTTTGCACAAATGAGTCAAGATACAGCATATTATAATGTTGAAGATACTAATTACACTAAAGGACTTTTAAATTCCAAAGGAAGTTTTATAGCTACACTTAATGATTTACCTTATAGTTTTAAAGTGAATGTGGATTTTTCCAATAATTTTTTTGCAAGTAATAATGCTATCGTTTCTATTTTAAATGAAAATGAAGACTTAAAAGGCATTTTTCCAAACGAAGAAATCTTTAAAATCTTAGTTAGCGTCAAAGGTGGTGACATTAACATCAATGCAAAAATAAATGATATTAATTTCACACGCAATGATACAAATTTAGTTTTAAACAATACATCATTTAAGATTATAGGTTCTGATGAATTTGTAAAAAATATGGAACTTAATCTAGGTTATGTTTTATTAGAACAACTATCTCATAAAGAAAAATTAGAAGCAAAAAATATCAAAATTTCTGAATTTCCTATACAAAAATTAAGTTTTAATGATATCTTTAGTCCTAGTAGAAATAGTGAGCAAAATATAAGCATTGATAGTGCTAGTTTTATAAGTTCTATTGCTTTTGACTTTGATAAATTAAAAATTTTTGCAAAAACAGCTCAAAATACTCAAAACGATTATGATAGCGTTTTAAAACTAGATTTAGCTAAATTTAATCTTGCAAATGAAAACTTTATGTTAAATAATATTAATTTAGATATGAATTTTAATAATCTTTCTAAAAAAGCTTATGATAGCTTAATGCAAAATTCAAACACTGATATTTTTTCTATGATGCTTTTGGCAAGTCAGTTTTTAAAAGCAAACCCACAAATCATCTTAAATAATCTAAGTTTTGAAAAAGAAGGTAAAAAATTTGACGCAAATGGACAAACTATTTTCACTGAAAATAATATAAAATCACAATTTCATGCAAACACAGAAATTCTTCCTAGTCAAATTTGGCCTGATTTTGCAAATTTTGATACTTATTTCGTAGATAATAATGGCTCTTATATGCTTGATTTTATCTATGATGATTCTAATAAAAGTGATGTTACAACTATCATTAATGGTGAAAGACTTACCATAAATCCACAATGACAAATTTAAGCTTAACTTTTCGTCCTAAAACTTTAGATGAGGTTTTAGGACAAGAAAATTTAGTAGAAATTTTTAAAAAATTCATACAAGTTTCAAAACTCCCTCATAGTGTATTTTTTGGCCCAGCAGGTTGCGGGAAGACTTCTTTTGCAAGAGCAATAGCGTATGAGTATAAACTAGACTTTTATGAGTTTGATGGAGGGAATTTTAAACTTGAAGAACTTAGAAAAATACTAGCTAAATATGAAAATTCTTTATATAAACCTTTGATATTTATTGATGAGGTGCATAGGCTTTCAAAAACCCAACAAGAAATGCTTTTAATCCCTTTGGAAAATCAAAAATGCCTTTTCATAGGCGCAAGCACTGAAAACCCCTACTTTACTTTAACTTCAGGCATAAGAAGCAGAAGTATGCTTTTTGAATTTAAAGGTTTAGAGTATAAAGACTTAGAAAAACTTGCCACAAAAGTGCAAGAAAAACTCCAATGTAAAATCGATGATGATGCTAAAGACTTTTTAATCACTTCTAGTGCAAATGATGCAAGAAGCTTTTTAAATTTATGTGAGTTTGCTTTGACTTTAGATAGCACTCATATCACACTTGAAACTTTAAAAAAATTAAGAGCAAATGTTTTAAGCGATGGCACTTCAAGTAAAGATACACACTATAGACTAGCTAGTTCTATGATAAAAAGTTTAAGAGGAAGTGATGTGGATGCGAGTTTGTATTATCTTGCGAGGTTGATCGATGGGGGTGAAAGTGCGGATTTCATCGCTAGAAGATTAGTGATATTTGCAAGTGAAGATATCTCAAATGCAAACCCACAAGCACTTAATCTAGCCACAAGCACACTCATAGCAGTAAAAAACATAGGCTATCCTGAAGCTAGGATCATCTTGGCTCAATGTGTAGTATTTTTAGCAGGTTCGCCCAAGTCAAACTCAAGCTATCTTGCTATAAATGAAGCGCTAAATTATGTGCAAAACAACCCTGCATTAAAAATACTTCCTTATCTTGATAATAACAACCCACAAAGAAAAAACTACCTTTACCCGCATGATTTTGGAGGATGGGTTAAGCAAAGATATCTAGAAAAAGATTTGAAATTTTATCATAGCAAAGGTATAGGTTTTGAAGCACAGCTAGATTTATGGTTAAATGATATGAAAAAAATTAAAAAGTGATTTTAAGCACAATGTAAAAATATTTTTATATAATTTTTGTTTTTTTAAGGTTCCGTAGCTCAGTTGGTAGAGCACCACCTTGACATGGTGGTGGTCGTTGGTTCAAGTCCAATCGGAGCCACCATTTTTTATTTCTTTCGATTTCTTTAATTTCCAAAAAATGCTTTCAAAATGCTATATATAAACAAACTAAATGATCTTTGATTTCAATTAATTTCTTTTGTGTTATAATTATTTTCAATTAATTAAGGTCATTATTAGGGTTCTTAAAACCTAATAGGGTTCTTTAAAGGAAAATAATGGCAAACATAGCAAAACAAAGCTTACAAGATAAAGATATTAGAAATTTAAAACCTAGTGACAAACGATACAAAAAAGCTGTAGGTAATCCAAAAGAGCTTTATATTTTTGTATATCCTAGTGGCCAAAAAACTTTTAGTATTAAAATTAATGACAAATACACAAAACTTAAAGAATTTAGAGAAGGAATTTATAGTGTAGCTGAAGCTAGAAAAGAAGCTATTCAGTTTTTAAAAGAATTTGAAAAATGTAAAGATATACGGTTGCTAAAAAATGGAAATGATAAATATAAGTTTAAAAACTTATTTATTCTTTATATAGATCAAAAACAAAAAAAATGTCTTAGCGATAGCTATGTTAAAAAAATTATACAAATGGTAGAAAAATATCTCATGCCAAGTTTAGGAAATTTAGATGTAAAAAACATAAAATATAGTGATTTATTATCTATATTTAATGCTATTTATAATCCAAATAATCCTTATACAAGTAGGTTAGAAACCATACACCGTTTAATCAATCATGTTCAGGGTATTTTTAGAATAGCCTTAAAAGATAGATATATTGATTTTGATCCTAGCGATGGCTTAAAAGATAACTTTGCTTCCTCTAAAAGATTTCAAAACAACCATAATATAGATACAAGATACCCTGCCTTAATTCAATCAGAAGATTTAAAAGAATTTATTCAAGATCTAAAGCAAGATAATAGAATGGAAAAACAAACAAAAAGGGCTTTGTATTTACAAATTCTTAGTATCAATAGACCTTTTAACACTGCTAGTGTAAAATGGGCTAATATTGATTTTGAAAAACAAATTTGGACTATACCAGCAAATGAAACAAAAACAAAAATTGCACATGAAATTCCACTTACAAAAACAATGATTAAGGTATTAAAAGAGCAATTTTTATTTAGCGGAGAAATTAGCGATTTTGTTTTTCCTGCACAAACCATACAAGGACATATTAATAGAGATAGCATAGGTAAAGCCATTAAAAATTTAGGAGGTAAAAATAAATGGCACAAGCGAGCTAGTTCTCATGGTTTTAGAGCTACATTTAGAACTATTTGCTCTCAACATAAGGCAGAGCTCTTAAAATTAAATATTAGCGAAGAAGTTATTGAAAGCGTTTTAGCACATAAAGAACTTAATCAAATAAAATTTTCTTATGAAAGAGAAAAAGCAACCATCATTCAAAAAAGAAAACTTTTACAATGGTATGATGATTATTTAAATAATTTAGAATTTTTAGGAATATAAATATATTATATTTTATTTCTCATAATTATTTTTATACTCTTTTTAATTTCGTTAAAAAGAGTATAAAACCTTATATTACAGAACTTGAAATAGATTATAAAATTTTCTTTTTACTTTCTGTAGGAAAATTATCCATAAAATCAAATTTTTTAGATTATCAAATTTTTAGAATGTTTAACATAATTTTTTTAAATATTCAATACTTCTTTACCTTATAAAAGCTTTCCTAACTCATTGTAAAGCTTAAGAAATTCTAAGCCCTTTATTCATTTCTATCTCTTTAGTAAATAAATCATACTTCAAAATAAAATTTACCTTTTATAATTGCTAAAATGTCTACACAATCACTAAATTCGCTATTATAAAATTTTATTTCTTCTCCACTCATAGTTTTAAGTATTATTTTATCAAACTCATGAAAATATTGAACTATAAGAATATTTTCTTTGTAATTAATGATGATTTTATCTCCATTTTCAGCATTTTTATTACTTGATACAACTAAAATATCACCATTTTTTGCATAAGGCTCTAATTCATTATGTTTTACTTTTAAAAAACACAAATCAAAATATCCCATACCATCAAATAAATGATTTAAAAATAATGATTTTATATTAAATGTTTCTAAATATTTTCCATCTATATAGTTTTTAACTCCATCACATATAGCACAAATACTTTCTTCTATTTTCTTAAATTCAAGTTTTTTACTTATATCTATATTGTATTTTTTAAAGGCCTCACTTAGTGTCATATCAGAATCAAAGTATTCAAACCCTATCCCTGTTGCTTGCAAAATTTTCCATTTTGCACCTTGAGTAATGGAATTTACATTGTTTTCATAAGAATTGATACTACCTTTAGTAATACCTACTTTTTCTCCAAATTCTCTTTGGCTTAATCCGTATGCATTACGCAAATCTCTTAATTTTTCACCTATCGTTTTCATAAAATATATTCTACAATAAAATAATTTTAAAGAAAATAAAAAAACTTAATGATAATTATTGACAATTTTTAGAAAATAAATTATTATTTTATGAAAATATAAAGGATAGTACATGCAAATTATAGAACCAAAAAACAAAAATTTTTTAACCCCTAAGCAATTAGAATGCGAATTTGGAATTAGTCTTAGTAAACAATATAAAATGCGTATGCAAAAAAATCAAAATCAAGCTAACTCCTTGCCTTTTATTAAATTAGGAAAAACAATTCTATATAAAAGAAGTGAGATTGAAATATGGCTAGATAAAAACATGGTCAAAGGGAATTTATGAATTCTATAAAGAGCAACAAGCTACTACTTGATATTGTTTTTGAAAAGAATTTCAAGCAAGTAAATATAGAAAAACTAGAAAACATTGATTTTGAATGGTTGATAGATAGTTTTCTTGTAAAACAGTCTTTAGTAATGTTTTATGCTAGTGCAGGAAGTGGTAAGAGTTATTTTATGTTATATTTAAGTAAATATCTGCTTGATAATAACAAAGTAGATCGTATATTTTATTTTGATGGCGATAATAATGAAAGAATATTGAAAGAACGAAAAGGAAGTGAATTTTTAAAAAGTTCAAATTTTTATTATTTTTTTTCTAACAATACAAATAAGTTTAGTCTTTTTAGAGATTTAAAAAAAGCTAAAGATTTAAAAAACACATTAATTGTAATTGATAGCATTAGAAATTTTATTCAAGATGATTTTAATAAAGACTTTACAATGATTAAGGTTTTTGATGAATTGCAAAAAATAAGAGATAATGGAGCTACTATTATTTTTCTACATCATCAACCAAAACAAAAACCAGATGAAAATAATAAAGCCTACAAAGGTGCAACAACTTTTTTAGATAGTGTAGATGAAGGATATTTTTTACATAAAAAAGATATTAAAACAGATGAAGAGTTTGTAATTCTTTTAGAGCCTCAAAAAAGAAGATTTGCTACAAAATCTCAGGCATTTAAAATAAACACATTAAATTTAGAATTTGAATTTGTGGATTATTTAGAATTTGCAGAAAATCATAAAACACAAATTACCCTTAATCTCGTTAAAGAAATTCTTAATGAAAACAAAAATGGTATTTGTCAGCAAGATTTAGCAAGTAAAATCAAAAAGAAAATTGAACAAGATTATGTAGAAATAGTAGGTAGAAATGCTTTATGGAAACTGCTAGATAAATATAAAAACATTTATTGGAGTATTTTTTATGAAGCACAAGAAAAAGGTGGAAAGAAGAAAATTTTTAAGATATTATAATTAATCTTGATTTGATAGTTCTTCAAGTAAAACTATTCGCTCATACTCAAGAACTATCACATGCTAACAAAAATCAAAATAACCTACCTTGCTTTTCACCTCTCATATATTCAACAAACATTTCTTCATTTATATTTTCTTCAACCACTCCATTTTCACATTTCCATATTTTCCAATCATCACCGATTTTCACGGGAATGTAAAAAATATACCCTGTTTTTTCACTTGCATAAATATAAGCTTCTTTTAGTTTTTCAATTTTTTCTTTATATGAAGTCTCGTCTATATTTGAAGAACTACTTTTATTTACACTTTTTACTTCAAAAATATGAATTTTATTTTGCTTATCTTTAAAGATAAAGTCGGGATAACTTGTGTGTTTTCTTGTGTAATAATAATCAAATTTAATATTTGATTTATCTATGAAATTCTTACCAAATAAAGAAACTTCTACATTATTAATTTTTATTTTTTTGCAACATATATCTTTTAAATTAGCAAGGATTGTAAACCACTCCTCTTCAGCTTCACTATCAAATTGAAATCTACTCCCTTTACTTTCCCATATCCAATCAGTAAATATAACTGAACTTCCATTACTATCAAAAAAACTATAAATATCATCTCTTAATTGAACTTCAACTACATCTCCATATTTTTCATAATCTTCAACAACAGAACTTACCTTATTGCTGATATTATCTAAATTAGCATTAAACACAAACCATTTATTAAAATCTGTAACAAAATCTCTTTGCTTTTCTTTTACTTTATCACTACAAGATTGAAATTTTTTATAAGCTTTAAAAATAGACTCATTATAGTATTCTATATCATTGTTAATACAATCTGATATATCTATATCATCTAAAGCAACCTCTCTAAGAACAGTGATTTTAAATGGAGCAAATTCTTTAATTATTTCGTTTTCAAATAAACCTTTATTAATTTCACCCTTTAATTTTACTATTGTGCGTTTATTTTGATCTTCTTTAGGTTTTATACCATAAACATAAGCTGTGCTAAAAATTTCTTGAGTATTTTTATCTAATTTTTCAAAATATGTTAAACAAGGATTACGCCTTATACGCCCAATAACTTGCTCATCAAGTTGTTTAGATTGCGAATTTCTAACTTGATAAAGCATACAAGCTCTAGGCATATCAAAGCCTTCTGTTATAACCATTTTAAAGATAACAACATCAATAGGAAAATCATTTTGTTTAACATAGTTTTGCCACAGGCTTTTATTTTTTATTTTTTCTAATCTACTATTACTTTCATAGCCATTTTCTTTTTCTACAAAACATACCCATTTTAAATCTTTTTCTTTTAAAACTTTTTTGATGATTTCCATTTCATATTCTGCATTATTTTGATTAGAAATTTGTATTATAAAAGCAGGAACTATCCCTTCTTTATTATAAACTTCTTTAATGCTTTTAAATTTATCTAAAGCTTTGCTTAATCCACTTTCTAAATCTTCTTCATCTTCTATATATTCTACTTTTTTAATCAAATTTGCACTAACAGCGTCGTTTTCTGATATACAAACATCAAATTGATCGTTTTTAGGAGTAGCTGAAAAATTAATAACTTGAGTAAAATAATTTGATAACTCATTTAGCAGATTTGTAGCTATATGGCTTTCATCTCTTATTAAAATTATTTTTTTACCTAGATTTTTGCAAGTTTCTAAAAATACTAATAAGCTTTTTTCTTTACTAATTCTACTTGCTTTAGTATATTGTGAAGTAGGCAAAACAAACACATTATGATTTATATCAATATATAGACTATATTCTGTATTTTTTGTATTTTCTGCACCACTACTAATGTAAAAAGGGTTTAATTTTGTAAAAGTATTTAAAGATAAATTTGCAAAACTTTCAAAATTTTGTCCTGCTAATTTTCCTTTAGAAAGAGTAGAAACTATAAAGATAAAATCATCATCAATTTCTAGCATTTTATTCATCAAGCTTGCCATCATGTATGTTTTACCACTTCCAGTGGGTGCTTTTAAGGTGATATTTTCTTTCCCTTGCATAGCTAAATTAAACAAGGAATTTACAGCTTCATTTTGTAATTCTATAATTTCTTGTTTCATCATTCACCTTCTATTTTTCTGCAAGTTAGCTCAAATTCTTTGCATATCCATTCTATTTTATCATGGATATTTTCAAAATCTTTTCCATAAAGTTTTTCATCTATTTTTTCAAAAACTGAATGATCGCTTGAAGCAATACTTTGAATTTCACTAACTTCTAAGCTATCTCCATAAGGAGTATTTTTTTCTAACCATTTAAAATCTTTACTTTCATCATAACATTCTCCACTCATGATTCTTTTTAAACGCTTTGAAGTAACATCTAGGGCAATTCCATTTGGATTTAAATCTGTTATTTCATTATTAGTAACTAAAATAAATTGTCTATTGCCACCATCTTGTTTATTTAATTCTAAAACTGCATGTCCTGTAGTTCCACTGCCTGCAAAGAAGTCTAGAATAATATCATTTTGATTTGTGTTTGCAATAGAAATTAAATCTTTTATAAAAAAAGATGCTTTTGGATAATCAAATTTCTTTTCTTTAAAAATTTCTTTAAGTTCCTTATTACTATTAGCATTAGCATACTTTGGACTATAAAAAGTTGTTTTTGCTCTTTTTGAGGGCAAATCACCGAGTTGAGGTCTTTGTTTTTTATATAAACTATAACTTTCGCCAACCTTTTTTACTATAACTTCATCTTTATCTTTTATAAATTTATCTTTACTCCAATACCAGCTCATTTCTTTACCATCTGTTAAAGGAATAAGCTTGTGCCAATTGTTATTTTGCTCCTCTAATGAAATTTCTAATGTTTGTTTATTTATCCAAATAGGGAAAAATAAATTAGGACGAGCCTCTCTAGGAGCGTTTATACCTGTTGCCTTTAATGATCCTCCAAGCTTCCAATATCCCAAATCATCAATTTGCCAATCACTACTATCTTCATCATCTAAGGGTAAAACTCCAACTTCAAAATAATCCTTATTTTTAGCATAAAATAAACAGTGTTCTTGTGTTTCAATCATTCCACTTGAATTATCATTTCCATTGAGATTATTAACCACAGAAAGCATATATAAAAAATTTCCCTCACCAAAAACTTCATCAAACAAACATTTAACATAAGCTTGATTTCTATCATCAATACTACAAAAAATAACACCATCATCTTTTAAAAGTTGTCTTGCTAGTATTAATCTTGGATAAAGCATGGAAAGCAAATTATCTCTTGTGATTGCATTGTTGTAATTAGTTTGTGCAAATGCACCTAAATGATCTTTGCCATAAGGTGGATCTATATAAATTACTTTAATTTTGTTTTTGTAGTTAATTAAAAGATTTAAAAGAGCAGGATAATTATCGCCTATTATAAGTTTATGAGTAATTCCACCTTGATCAAAACTAAGATTTTCATTCTTTTTTAAACATCTTATTGTTTGTCCTTCATTTTTCTCCAAACGCACATCAAAATGAAAACCTGTTCTTTTATAAGTCATACCTAGAGCTGATATTTTCAAAACTTCTGTTTTATTTTCTGCATTATCGATAAGTTTTATTAGAAAATCTGCATTTTCTTTTTCTAATATACCATTGCTTGCACGATCTAAAATTTTTATTTTTTCTTCTTCTTTTAATTCTTGTAAGCTTTGCAATTCATTTCTTTCCATTTTACGCCTTTCTTAAATATTATCTAATAAATTATTATTCATTTGTTGAGTAAAATCATGATATTTATTTTGTGAAATTATAATAAAAATACATAAGATAATTATTTAAAATATTTTTAGATATACATAAAAATTACGAATCATAAATTAAAAAAATAATCTCAAAAAATCATTTTTTCTATGAGCCTCGCAGAGAATATTTTGTTATTTACTTAAAAAATGGTGTCATTTTTTGGAGTAAATAGCTATCCTGCTTTTACTAAAATTTTCATCTTAATTTTTATATTTATAAGACAAAATATTTTATACTTGTAATTAAATAAAAATCAAAAAAAGGAATGTTATGAATTTTAATTATCCAAATATAAAAAGACTAGAATCTATTTTAAATGAAACATCATTTCATCAAATTTATAATTTATGGATAAATAAACAAATTTCTCACTATGCTTTAAAAATATTAGAAAGATGGGCTGAAAATTATCCAAATACAATCAAAACTTTAGGAATGTCAGATCTAATGACTTTGGTATTACCACAGGAAAAAATGGAAATTGAAATTTTATCTAGTGCAAATTCAAAAAAACAAATAGAAAATGGTTTAACTACTATGGAAATATTACAAGAAGCAGAAATAGATTTGAACTATTATATAAAAACAAATCCTCAACTTTATTCTCCACTTTTTCAAGAAACCATGCAAGAAGATAAAGTACAAAAACTAGAAAAAAATATTAACGATGACTACTGGAAATTACAAACACAAATCATGGATTTACAACATGAAATAAAAGATTTAAATTAGTTAGTAATTTAGAACTATCAATAAATAAATCACAGAATGCATAAATACTTAAAAAGTATGTATTGTAATTAATATAATACTACTATAAAATGTAGCTTTATTCTCTTTTTATAAAAATTAAAAAGAGAATAAAAATAACCAAAAAGAAAAATAAAAAATTTTCTTATTAAATTATCAGGATAAAAAGTTATAATAATCTCATCAGAGGAGGATAGTGGCGGGATGAGACCCTCCCCTTTTTATATTTTAAATAGGGTTCTTTTTGGGGTTCTTTAAAAAATATAAAAAACTGTAAATATCTAAAAATAAGCCTTTATAAATATTAGTTAAAACTCAATCGGACCACCATTTTTTATTTCTTTCGATCAATTCACTACATATATTTTAACAAATTCGTAAATTCTTGGATTTCTTTTTCTTGATCTAAGATGATTTTTTTAGCAATATCAGTGATAGTTTTGTCTTTAGAGTAAAATAAAATTTGTTTTGAAGCATCTACTGCACCTTGATGATGTGCTATCATCGCTTCTAAAAAGTCTTTATTGATGTTTTTGCTTTCTTTAACCGAACTCATTAAAATCATCATTTTTTGCATTAACTCTTTCTCTTCTTGAACGAATTTTTTATAAGTTTCTTCATCAATTTGAGTTTTTGTATAAAGATTTTTATCTAGAATTTCTTGAAATTCTTGGATTTCTTTTTCTTGAGCTTTTATGATATTTTGAGCGATTTTTTTCATCTCTTCACTTTTTGTATGTTCTAACAAAATCTTAGATGAATCAATAGCACCTTGGTGATGTGGAATCATATTAGCTAAAAAATCTCTTTCTATGTCATTGCTTTGTACTAAAGGATTTTTCATCATAGGTTCATGCATACTCATCATGATTTGTGATGAAATACTTCCAGAAGCTCCATGATGAGCATGATGAGAATTTGCAGCAAATAAAGCACTTGCTAAAACTAAACTTGAAACTATAGTTTTAATTTTCATTTTTTTCCTTTTTTTAAAATAACTTTGGAATGTTATAAAAATTATATAAACTAAAATTAACAAAGAAAAAAACATTTTTTTGTTATAATCTATAATACTAAAAAAATAATAAGGATGTTATATGCTAAAAGAACTACTTGAAATAAAAAAAGAAATGGAACCTATAATTCATGATTGTTCAGTAAAAATTCAAGTAGCCGCAAGAGAAGTGATCGTAAGGAAAAGAGAATATGAAATCTATGGTCCTATGATAGATAGAGTATATCTTGATAATGCTATATATATAAAAGTTTTTGGTAGTGGGCGTGATACTAAAAGCACTAAAGTAGATATTAAAAATGGACTTTATATGGTTTATGTAGCACCTGATAAACCTACTAATCAAGAAATTATGAATAAACTAAAAATAGCATTTGAAAGTATAGATAATAAATTCATCTCAAGAATTTTAGAACTCAATAGAAGAATGAAAGAAGTGATTAACAAAACTCAAGCAACCCTAGCAAAAGCATCAAATATGAATGTTTTGATAGAAACAAATCTAGGCGAAGCTACCGCGGCACATAAATTTGTAATAACTATTAAATATTTAAAAGATAATCAAAAATTAGAATTAAAAAATTCAAAATCTGCAGGAAGTTTTAGAGATACCAAAAATCATATCAACCTAGTAGTAGAAAAAAATACTGATTCTGCTGTATGTGAAAAACTTCTACATGATGTTGAAATTTATTTTATAGGAAATGGAAAGTAAAATCACTTTTTTACTCTCAAATTTGCTAAATGCGTCAAAGCTACTGCGATAGCATCGGTAATATCAAGTGGCTTGATGTCTTTTGAAATTCCAAGTAATCTTTTTACCATAAAAGCTACTTGCTCTTTAGTAGCTTTTGCTTTACCTGTTACGGTTTTTTTCACTTGTAAAGGTGTGTATTCTGCAAATTCTCCATGAATTTGTAAGATTTTTAAACTCAAAGCTCCACGAAATTGTGCTAGTTTTAGAACCGTTTTTGGATTATAAGCAAAAAATATATCTTCTATAGCTACCTCATCAAACTGATGATTTTTAAAGATTAGATCAAGTCCTTCACATAATTCTGTAATTTGATACTGTAAATCATTGGGTTTGATTTTGATAAGTCCTGCTTCTATGAGTTGATTTTTATTATTTATTCTTTCTACAATAGCATATCCACAATATCTAGAACCAGGATCTATCCCTAAAACTTTCAAACTTTTCACCTTTTTATTCACATAGATGTGAAATTTAAATTTTTATGTGAATAATTTTAACCATTTTTTATAAAAAATAAGCTAGAATTTTAAGTTTTACATCATAATTTATAAGAATAATAATGAATATAAAAGATTTTTTATTTGAATTTAAAACTGAAATTAGCAATAACGAATACAATACTTACATTTCTCACTTACAATTTAGTGAAAAATTAAGTAAAAATAATATCTTAGTATTTATCGCACCAAATCATTTTTTGGCTAAATTTATACAAACAAAATACGCACAAAAACTAGCTTATTTTTATGAAGTAAAAACAGGGATTAACCCTCAAGTTAAAATCATAACAAATGATCAAAAGATAGAGAAAAAACATTTTTCTACAGATATTTCACAGATTAAATTTCAAAGTACTATTTTAAATCCTTCTTTTACTTTTGAAAGCTTTGTTGTAGGAGATTCTAATCAATTTGCCTATGCAACTTGCAAAGCCATTACCGATAAAAGCAAACTTGGAAAATTATACAACCCTATCTTTATCTATGGCCCTACAGGACTTGGAAAAACTCACTTGCTTCAAGCTGTCGGAAATGTGTGCTTGGATAATGGATATAAGGTTATTTATGCTACAAGTGATAATTTTATCAATGATTTTACCATGCATTTAAATAACAAAACCATGAGTAAATTCCATGAAAAATACAAAAATTGCGATGTTTTACTCATCGATGATGTGCAGTTTTTAGGTAAAACAGACAAAATTCAAGAAGAATTTTTCTTTACTTTTAATGAAATCAAAGAAAAATTTGGACAAATCATCATGACAAGTGATAATCCTCCAAATATGTTAAAAGGCATAACAGAACGCTTAAAAAGCCGTTTTGCAAATGGGATCATCGCAGATATCACTCCACCTCAGCTTGATACAAAAATCGCAATTATCAAGAAAAAATGTGAATTTAATGCTATTTATCTCAAACCTGAAGTCATAAGCTACATCGCTACTTCAATGGGAGATAATATCCGAGAAATTGAAGGCATGATTACAAATCTAAATGCTCAAGCAAGACTTTTTAATCAAGAAATCACTTTAGAAATCGTTAAAAGCTTTATGAAAGATCACATTAAAGAAACAAAAGAAAATATTAGTGTTGAAGACATACTTGCTGATGTTTCAAAAAGCTATAATCTTAAATCAAATGATATAAAATCAAATAAAAAAACACAAAATATCGTTATGGCAAGAAGGGTTGTGATATATTTAGCAAGAGAGCTTACAACTATGTCTATGCCTCAACTTGCTAGATTTTTTAATATGAAAGATCACACTGCCATTTCACATAATATTAAAAAAATTCAAGAGTTAATGAGCGAAAATGAAAACCTAAAAGCCATAGTAGAAGAATTAAGAAATAAAATTTTGACAAAAATAAAAAGCACCCTGTGAATAAAAGTGAAAAATAAAAAATTTTATTCTATGAGTAAAATTTCTATAAAAAAAGGCTTTTAAAAAGCATTTCACATTTTCACATTGCTTATTATTATGATAAAATAAATTTAAAAAACAAAGGAAGTAAAAATGAAAATTAGCATTAATAAAAACACTTTAGAATCTGCCATAGTTTTAACTAACTCTTATGTAGATAAAAAAGACTCAAGCAACATCGCTTCTCACTTACTTTTTGAAGTAGTTGAAGATAAATTAATCATAAGGGCAAGTGATTATGAAATAGGTATTAACTATAAAATCAAAAAAATTAAAGTTGAAAGTGCAGGTTTTGCAACTGCTAATGCTAAAAGTATTTTAGATATCATTAAAAGTTTAAATAATGAAGATGTGGTCTTAGAAACTATAGAAAATTTCCTTTTTATTAGACAAAAAGGAACTAAATATAAACTTCCTATGTTTAATTATGAAGATTTTCCAAATTTCCCAAGCACTGAAGGAAAAGATAAATTTGATATTGATTCAAGTGATTTAAGTAGATCTTTGAAAAAAATCCTACCTGCAGTTGATACAAATAATCCAAAGTATTCTTTAAATGGTGCTTTACTTGATATAAAAACAACCCACATTAGCTTTGTAGGAACAGATACTAAACGCTTAGCGGTTTTTACACTAAATAAAACAAACGAAAAAGAATTTAATCTTTGTATCCCTAAAAAAGCTATTTTAGAAATGCAAAAAATCTTTTTTGAAAAAATTGAAATTTATTATGATGAAAATATATTGATTGCAAAAAATGACAATTTTGAGTTTTTCACAAAACTTATTAATGATAAATTCCCTGATTATGAAAGAGTAATTCCAAAAAATATTACAAAAGAATTTATTTTTAAAACAGAAGAATTTATGGACGCATTGAAAAAAATCAATGTAATTACTGAAAAAATGAAATTAAATTTCCATAAAGATAAACTTGTATTTGAAGGTATTAGTTTAGATAATATGGAAGCAAAAACTGAACTTGAAATGGAACTTAATATAGATGAAGAATTTAATCTTTGCATTAAAAATAAATTCATCACTGACTTTTTAAATTCTATTGAAAGTGAAACATTCAAACTTAGCATAAATGAACCTCATATGGCGTTTTTAGTTTCAAGTGAAGAATTACAAACTGTAATTATGCCAGTTATTTTATAAGGAAAATAAATGCAAGAAAATCAAAATTATGGCGCAGGAAATATTAAAGTTTTAAAAGGCTTAGAAGCTGTTAGAAAACGCCCTGGTATGTATATAGGTGATACCAACATAGGCGGTCTTCATCATATGATTTATGAAGTAGTGGATAATTCTATCGATGAAGCTATGGCAGGTTTTTGTGATACAATCAATGTAGAAATTACCGCAGAAGGCTCTTGTATAGTAAGTGATAATGGTAGAGGAATTCCTGTGGGAATTCACCCTACTGAAAATATCCCTACTTTAACTGTAGTTTTAACTGTGCTTCATGCAGGTGGAAAATTTGATAAAGATACTTATAAAGTTTCAGGTGGTTTACACGGGGTTGGTGTAAGCGTTGTAAATGCTTTATCAAAAAAATTAGTTGCTACAGTGCATAGAGATGGAGAAATTTATCGCCAAGAATTTTCAGAAGGTAAAGTTACAAGTAATTTTGAAACCATAGGTAAAAGTAAAAAAACAGGAACAATCATAGAATTTTGGCCAGATGATCAAATTTTTGAAGTGACTGATTTTGATTATGAAATTTTAGCTAAAAGATTTCGTGAACTTGCATATTTAAATCCAAAAATTACTATAAATTTTAAAGATAATCGTGTAGGAAAAGCAGAAAGCTTTCATTTTGAAGGTGGTATAAGTCAATTTGTTACAGATTTAAATAAAAAACAAGCTCTAACTAAGGCAATATTTTTCAATGTAGATGAAGAAGATGTAAATGTTGAAGTAGCATTGCTTTATAATGATAGTTATAGTGAAAATTTACTTTCTTTTGTTAATAATATAAAAACTCCAGATGGTGGAACGCACGAAGCAGGTTTTAGAATGGGCTTAACTCGTGTTATTAGCAATTACATTGAAGCAAATGCTAGTGCTAGAGAGAAAGACTCTAAAATCACAGGTGATGATGTAAGAGAAGGTTTAATAGCAGTTGTAAGTGTTAAAGTACCTGAGCCACAATTTGAAGGACAAACTAAAGGAAAATTAGGTTCAAGTTATGTTAGACCTATAGTTTCTAAGGCTTCTTTTGAGTATTTGACAAAATATTTTGAAGAAAATCCTATCGAAGCAAAAGCTATCATGAATAAAGCTTTAATGGCTGCTCGTGGTAGAGAAGCAGCTAAAAAAGCTAGAGAATTAACCCGTAAAAAAGAAAGTTCAAGTGTAGGGACTTTACCAGGAAAATTAGCTGATTGTCAAAGTAAAGACCCAAGTGAAAGCGAAATTTATTTAGTTGAGGGTGATAGTGCGGGAGGTTCTGCAAAACAAGGTAGAGAAAGAACTTTCCAAGCGATTTTACCTTTAAGAGGTAAAATACTCAATGTTGAAAAAGCAAGACTAGATAAAATTTTAAAAAGTGAACAAATTCAAAATATGATCACAGCTTTTGGTTGTGGTATTGGTGATGAGTTTGATATAGAAAAACTAAGATATCATAAAATCATCATTATGACAGATGCTGATGTAGATGGTTCTCATATACAAACTTTGCTTTTAACATTTTTCTTCCGCTTTATGAATGATCTTGTAACAAATGGACATATTTATTTAGCTCAACCACCTTTATATCGCTATAAAAAAGGTCAGAAAAAAGAAATTTATCTAAAAGATGAAAAAGCTTTAAATGATTATTTGATCGAAACAGGTATAGAAAGTTCTACTTATGAGGGTATAGGATTAAACGATTTAAAAGATTTTCTAAAAATCGTTGCAGCTTATAGAAGTGTTTTAAAAGAATTAGAAAAAAGATTTAATGTAATTTCAGTGATTAGATATTTGATAGAAAATCCTGATTTGATAAAAGCTTCCAATGAAGAATTATTTAAAGTCATAAAAGAATTTTTAGAAAAACAAAATCATAATATATTAAATTCATATATCAATGAAAATGAAATTCGTGTTTATGTGCAAACTGAAAATGGTTTAGAAGAGCTTATCATCAATGATGATTTATTTGCTAATCCTTTATATGAAGAGGCAAATTATATTTATCAAAAAATCAAAGATAGAGATTTAAAATTTGATAAAGATATTTTAGAAATTTTAGATGAAGTTGAAAAAAATGCTAAAAAAGGTGCTTATATACAACGCTATAAAGGTCTTGGTGAGATGAATCCTGAACAACTTTGGGAAACAACTATGGATCCAAGTAATCGTCGTTTATTAAAAATTACCATAGAAGATGCTCAAAGAGCAAATGATACTTTTAACCTTTTTATGGGTGATGATGTAGAACCACGCCGTGAGTACATACAAGCTCATGCTAAAGATGTTAAACATTTGGATGTTTAATTTTTAAATGATTTTTTTAATTGGAGGGCAAGGTCATAGTGGAAAGACCTTGCTTGCTCAAAAACTTCTTGAAAAATTTTCCTTTTAGAGTAGATGAGGATGAAAAAATAACTGATTTTTTATTTCCTATTGTAGATGGTATGATTCAAACTTGTATAGAAAATAAACAAAATTTAATCATTGAAGGATTTTATCTTACTCCAAAAAAGTTACAAAAATTTCAAAATCATTCTGATATTAAAATACTTTTTATTCTTTTTTCAAAAAAATATATTTTGCAAAATTATGAATTAATCTATTAAAATGAAAATGTTATAGAAAAGCGTTTATTTAGTGAAAAAGAAGAAATAAACACTCTTATTTTAAATTATCAAAAATTTAAAGCTCAATGTGAAAATTTAAATCTTCTTTTTATAGAAATTCAAAAAGACTATAAAATAGAATTAAAAAATGTAATAGAATTTTTTGCTTAAAAGCAAGCAAATAGTTATATAATATCTAAAAAATTTATAAGGATTAAAATGCATTTTACTCAGCAGCAATTGCAACGATTAATGCTTCATTATGCAGGGAAAATCGCTAAAGATAGAAAAGAGCAAAAAATAAAATTAAATTATAATGAAGCTTTAGCTTATATATGTTATGAATTAATGGAACTTGCAAGAAAAAATTTAAGTGTGAGTGAGTTGATGAGCATAGGGAAAACTTTACTTACAAGTGAAGATGTGATTGATGGTGTTGCAAGTATGCTTGAAGAAATTCAAATAGAACTTCCTTTTGAAGATGGCACAAAATTAGTTACTATACATGAGCCTATAGCAAATGATGATAAAATAAAAGCTGGAGAGATATTTTTATCATCAGAATTTATTGTGCTTAATGAAAATAAAACTTCTATAGAAATTAAAGTAAGCAATAAAGGTGATCGTCCTATACAAGTTGGTTCGCATTTTCATTTCTTTGAAGTTAATCGCTTTTTGTCTTTTGATAGAGAAAAAGCTTATGGTAAAAGGTTAAATATCGCTTCAGGAACAAGTGTGAGATTTGAACCAGGTGAAGAAAAAACAGTAAGTTTAATAGAATTTGGTGGTTTAAAAAAGGTTTTAGGTTTTAATAATCTTTGTGATGATTTTATCAATGATGAAAATAAAACTAAAGCTTTATCAAAAGCAAAAGAGAAAGGATTTCTTTGATTAAGATTAGCAAAAAAGACTATGTAAATATGTATGGTCCAACAACTAATGATAAAGTAAGATTAGCAGATACAGATTTAATTTTAAGAGTAGAAAAAGATTATACTTTATATGGCGAAGAAGTTAAATTTGGTGGTGGTAAAAATATTAGAGATGGTATGGCTCAAAGTGTAAGTGAGGGAGAATTTCCGGATTTAGTTTTAACTAATGCTTTGATTGTTGATTATACTGGTATTTATAAAGCAGATATTGGGATAAAAAATGGCTATATAGTAGGTATAGGAAAAGCAGGCAATCCTGATATACAAGATGGAGTTGATTCTAGCTTAGTTATAGGCACAAGTACAGATATTATCGGTGCAGAAGGTTTAATAGTAACTGCAGGTGGTATTGATACTCATATACATTTTATCTCCCCAACTCAAATTGAATGTGCCTTATATAGTGGTGTTACTACTATGATAGGAGGTGGTATAGGACCAAGTGAGGGAACAAATGCTACAACTTGCACAAGTGGGGCTTATCATATACATTCTATGTTAAAAGCTACGCAAAATTACCCTATGAATTTTGGCTTTTTAGGTAAAGGAAATTCAAGTAATAAAAATGCTTTAAAAGAGCAAATCATAGCTGGTGCATGCGGCTTAAAAATTCATGAAGACTGGGGTGCTACTTCTAGTGTGATTGATACTAGTTTAAATATAGCTGATGAAATGGATATACAAGTAGCTATCCATACAGATACTTTAAATGAAGCAGGTTTTGTAGAAGATACGATTAAAGCTATTAATGGTAGAGTTATCCATACTTTTCACACTGAAGGTGCAGGTGGTGGCCATGCTCCTGATATTATTAAAATGGCAGGTTTTGAAAATGTTTTACCTGCAAGTACTAATCCTACTATGCCTTTTACTAAAAATACCATTGATGAGCATTTAGATATGCTTATGGTTTGTCATCATTTAGATAATAAAATCAAAGAAGATGTTGAATTTGCAGATAGTAGAATTCGTCCTGAAACTATAGCAGCAGAAGATAAACTTCATGATATGGGTGTTTTTAGCATTATGAGTAGTGATTCTCAAGCTATGGGACGTGTAGGTGAGGTGATTTTAAGAACATGGCAAAGTGCTGATAAATGTAAAAAAGAATTTGGTGCTTTGAAAGAAGATAATGATTTAGATGATAATTTCCGTATTAAGCGCTACATAGCAAAATATACTATAAATCCTGCTATTGCACATGGGATTGATAGTTATGTTGGTTCTATTGAAGTAGGAAAATTTGCTGATTTAGTGCTTTGGCAACCTAAATTTTTTGGAGTAAAACCAAAGCTTATTTTAAAAGGTGGCTTGATAGTAGGTGCAAAAATAGGCGATGCTAATGCTTCTATCCCAACACCTGAGCCTATTATCTATGAAAAAATGTTTGGAGCAAATTTAAATGAAAATGCTTTACATTTTGTTTCTAAAGCTTCTTTAGAGGCTAATATACCTGAAAAATTAAGCTTAAAAAGAAAATGTGTTGCAGTAAAAAATTGTAGAAATATCACTAAAAAAGACTTGAAATTTAATGATAAAGTTCAAGATATAGAAGTAAATCCACAAACTTATGAAGTAAAAATAAATGGTGAGCTTATTGGCTCTAAGAGCGTTGATTCTTTAGCTTTAGCTAGAAAATATTTTATGATTTAATGATTTTACTTCAAAATAAAATAACGCATTATGATTTAAATAAAGAATGCGATTTTTTAGAGCTTAGTTGGTTTGATACTTTTAAAAAGATATTAAGAACAACGACTTTAAAAGGACTAGATGTCGCTATAAAAATGCCTGATAATAAAGGTTTAAATCATAATGATTGTTTATATGATGAGGATTTTTTGATTTTAGTGAAGATTAAACCTGAAAAGGTTTTAAAAATTCACATAGAAAATGAATACAACCTTGCTTTAATAAGTTATCAAGTGGGTAATATGCACTTAAATTTATTTTATAAAGATCATAAACTTCTTACTTTAGAACAAAACTCTATCATAAGGTTTTTAGAAAAATTTAATATAAAATACGAAAAATGTGAGGAAATTTTAGAGCCAAAATATATGCTTGATATGCCAAGTTTTATCCAAGTTGATCCAAATTTTAAACTTATCAAAGAGTAAAGATGAATAAATTAAATTTTTTACTTTTACAAATTAGTGATTCTTCTTTTCCTATAGGAGCTTTTTCACATTCTTTTGGTTTAGAATCTTATGTGAATTTTGCTTATATAAAAAATATAGAAGATGCTAAAAAAGTTTTAAAAACTCAGCTTTATTCTAATATTTTGTATTTTGAGCTTTTAGCTTTGAAAATAGCTTATGAAAATGCAAATGATGTAAAAAAATTACTAGTCTTTCAAAGAAAATTTTTATCAAGTATAGTTGCAAAAGAACAAAGTCAAGCTTATGTTTTTTTAGCTAAACGCTTTGTAAAAAATGTAAGTCTTTATGGATTATCAAATCCTTTATTAAATCAATACATTAAAGAAAATCAAACTCCTATTTATCCTTTTGTGTATGCTTTATTTTGCAAAGATAATGAACTTGATTTTATGTATGAAAGTTTTTTGTTTGCTTTAATGAGTAATTTTGTTAATATTCTTGTAAAAATCGTGCCTTTATCACAAAATGAAGGGCAGATTTTACTTTTTCAATTACAGCAAGATTTTCAAAAGGTTCTTTCTAAATTACAAAATTTAACTTTAAAAGATTGGTGTGAAAATCACAATATCTTAAATGATTATTTGGGTATAAAACACCAAAATTTAGCATTTAAAATTTATATTTCTTAAAAGGGTTCTAATGGTTAAAATAGGCATAGGTGGTCCTGTGGGTAGTGGTAAAACAGCTTTGGTATTAAATTTATGTCAAGCTTTAAAAGATGAGCTTTCTTTGGCTGTGATTACAAATGATATTTATACAAATGAAGATGCAAATTTTTTAATCAAACAAGGCGTTCTTGAAAAAGAAAGAATCATTGGAGTGCAAACTGGAGGTTGTCCTCATACAGCCATTAGAGAAGATGCTTCTTGTAATCTTGAAGCTGTTGAACTTTTACAAGAACGCTTTAGCGATTTAGATCTTATTTTTATAGAAAGTGGTGGAGATAATTTATCAATGACTTTTTCACCTGAACTTGTGGATTTTTTTATCTTTGTTATAGATGTTGCTCAAGGAGAAAAAATTCCACGCAAAGGTGGTCCTGCTATTTGTAGATCTGATTTAATGATTATCAATAAAATAGATTTAGCTCCTTATGTGAATGCTTCTTTAAAAATCATGCAAGAAGATACTTTAAAAATGCGTGGAGATAGACCTTTTATCATGAGTAATCTTCAAACTAAAGAAGGTTTAGATGAAATCATTACTTGGATTAAAAAATACACACTTTTAAAGGATTGATTTGTTTGCTCAAAAGAGTGTTTTTAAACTTACATTAGATACTATCAATGAAAAAACTATCATAAAAAATTCTTTTTTTACTCCTCCTTTTAAACTTATGAGGAATTTTTATGATAAAAAATTAACTAGTATATATGTTTTAAACTCTAGTGCTGGAATTTTTAAAGAGGATCATTTAAGTTTTGAAATCATATGTAAGAAAAGTACAAACACCGCTATACTCACACAAAGTTATGAAAAGGTATATGATACTAAAGATTCTTTTGCGAGTAAAAATATTGATTTTACTCTTGAAGAAAATGCAAGCTTTTTTTATATGCCAAAGCCACTTTTGCTTCAAGAAAATGCAAATTTTATACAAAACACAAAGATTAATCTAGCTTCTTTTTCAAGATTAGTTTATGTTGATTTTGTCATTTTTGGTAGAGTGGCTATGGATGAAAAATTTGCTTTTAAAAATTATGAGAGTTTAACTCAAATTTATAGAAATGATACTTTAATTTTAAATGATAAAATTAAAATCAATCCTTCTTATATGAAAGAAAATGATTTAAATTTTTTTGCAAATCATACGCATTATTTGAGTATTTATCTTTTTGGATATGATGAGTTTTATGAAGAATTAAAAGCTTCATTTGACGATATAAATCAACTTTTTTATGAGGGTTTGTGTATAAAAATTCTTAGTAATGAAAGTGAAAAATTACTTTCACTTCAAGATAAGCTTTTTAAATTTTGTCAAAATAAAATATAAAATATTGTGGTATTATAAAGTTTTAAAAACAAACTAAGGATTATAAATGCGATATGGTGAAAAAGAAATCAAAGAATTTAGTGTAGAAAATATGGAAGTTTGGCCAAATGATGCCAAAAATGATTATGTGATTAAAATCACTTTACCTGAATTTATGTGTTGTTGTCCGCGTAGTGGGTATCCTGATTTTGCTACAATTTACTTAGAATACATTCCAAATAAATTAGTAGTAGAACTTAAAGCAATCAAACTTTATATTAATACCTTTATGTATAGAAATGTTTCACATGAAGCAAGTATTAATGAAATTTATAATACTTTAAAAGAAAAACTTGATCCAAAATGGATAAAAGTAGTAGGTGATTTTAACCCTCGTGGTAATGTTCATACCGTGATTGAGTGTAGATCTGATTTAGTAGTGCCACAAAATTAAGTTTTTATTAAAAATAAAAGGATATATTAAGTCTTATTTAAAGGAGGAAAATATGAAATTAAAATTATTTAGTTTAGTTGCAAGTGTTGCTTTGGTTTCAAATTTAGCTTTAGCTGATGAAAATTCAGGAATATTATTAGGTATTGATGCTGGTTGGTTTCATACTAAGGTAAAATCTGATCTTGATCATACTAAAAATAATAAAAAATTTAATGGTGATTTAGAAGGTGATGTTCCTGTTTTTGGTTTAAGAGTTGGTTATCGTTTTAGTGAAAATCATAGAATTTATGGTGCTTATAATTATTCAAGCGAATTTAGTGATGTAATCAATACCACAAGATTAAAAATTGATGGAGAATTTACTACACATAAGTTTTTGCTTGGTTATGATTTTACTCCAAAAATCTTTGAAAAAACAAGAGCAGTTTTAGGGGTATATGGTGGTTATGCAAGAACAGATCTTACTTTAAAAACAAGTATATTATCATTATCTCAAGATTTTGATGGTTATACTTATGGGGCAAAAATAGGTGCTTTATATGAGTTAAATCAAGCAAATGAAATTGAGTTTGGTTTTAAAGCCGAGCAAACTCATTATAATACAAGAAATTTTTATCAAAATATGGTAGGTTCAAACTTTTACGATCCTAAACAAACAAATTATGGTTTATATCTAGGATATACTTATAAATTCTAAGGAGAATATATGCCAAAAGATGCAAATGGAACTGAGCTTAATACAGGTGATAGTGTAAGTGTTGTGAAAGATTTGAAAGTAAAAGGTGCAAGCACTACTTTAAAGCGTGGCACGACTATAAAAAATATTAAGCTTACAAACAAAGACACTGAAATTGAAGCTAAGGTAGATAAATTTGGTGTGATTGTTTTAAAAACTGAATTTCTTAAAAAAATATAAGTAAAAATTCCCAATTAATCTTGGGAATTTTCTTCTTGATAAACACAATGTTTAAAAATAAATTGATGTTCCTCAGGCAAGTTTTCAAATAAGGCATTTGCGAGTTGTCTTATCTCCCAAAGGGCTGATTTTGAGCTTCTTAGAGTGATAAAATTTTGCAAACTTCTTGCATTAATTGTTAAAGTTAATTCTGTTTTATAGCTTTCTGGTAAGCAGTATTTTGCTATGTCTAAACTAATGCTATTTTGCAAAATCAAACGCAGATTTTCTAAAGCTTTGATGCTTGCATTATCCACTACTTCATTTCCGGTTAATACTAAGTATCTTTTAGCATTTTCAAAGTCATTTTCTTTAAATTCGCTTTCATTTCTTAGTTCTTTTAAAGTATATCTTGTGCTTTTTACACTAGGACTAGTGTGGCGGTGTCTTGCAACTTCTTGTAAGCATGCTCTTGAAATACCTTGTATATAAAAAGTATAGTTTAAATGCTCTAAGGTTGAAGCATGTTTGAATTTATTTCCCACTCGATCGATTAATTCTTTGTCTTTCTCACCACCACAATCACCTTTGTCAAAACTTTGCCAACATGTTCTTGTTGCATGAGAGCATACAGAAAGTGGAGTATGATTTAATAATGTGATTTTCATCGAAAATTTCCTTCAAAAATAATTGAATTTTACACAAATGTTTATAAAAATAAAATTTTTTATTCGTTATAATTTCAAAAAAAGAAATTAAGGTTATTTTATGAAATTAAAACAAACTAAGTATATTTTTGTAACCGGTGGTGTTTTAAGCTCATTAGGAAAAGGTATAGCAGCAGCTTCTATAGCTACGATTTTAAAAAATTCAGGTTTAAAAGTAAGTATTTTAAAAGCAGATCCTTATATTAATGTAGATCCTGGCACGATGAGTCCTTTGGAGCATGGGGAAGTTTTTGTAACTGAAGATGGAGCTGAGACAGATTTAGACTTAGGACATTATGAGAGATTTTTAAATGAGAATTTAACTCAGGATAATAACTTTACCACAGGAAGAGTTTATCAAAGTGTTATAGAAAAAGAAAGAAGAGGAGATTACTTAGGAAAAACTATACAAGTAATCCCTCATATAGTTGATGAGATAAAAGATCGTATTAAAAAGGCTGGAGTTGATAAAGATATTTTAATTGTTGAAATAGGTGGCACGGTAGGAGATATAGAAGGCTTACCATTTTTAGAAGCTATTAGAGCTTTAAAACTTGAAGTGGGTAAATACAATGCTATTAATATTCACTTGACTTTAGTGCCATTTATCAAAGCAGCAGGAGAACTTAAAACAAAACCAACTCAACATAGTGTGGGAGAATTACGCCGTATAGGTATAAGCCCTGATATGATCATTTGCAGAAGTGAAAAATCTTTAGATAGAGAGTTAAAAGACAAAATCGCAATTTCATGCGGAGTTGAAAAAAACTGCGTTATAGAAAGTGTGGATGCAGCTAGTATTTATCAAATTCCACTAAATTTTTTAAAACAAGATATTTTAAATTCTATTGCAAGTTTATTAGATCTTCAAAATTTAAAGCCAAGTATGAACGAATGGGATTCTTTAGTAAAAAGAGTCATCGCTCCAAGTAATGAACTTAGTATTGCTTTTGTAGGAAAATATGTAGATTTAAAAGAAAGCTATAAAAGCTTAACAGAGGCCATTATCCATGCAGGCGCAGCACTTGATGCAAGAGTAAATTTAAAATGGATCGATAGTGAAAAATTAGAAAATGTAAATGTCGAAGAAAGCTTTAAAGATGTAAATGGGATTTTAGTAGCAGGTGGTTTTGGTTACCGTGGAGTAGAAGGAAAAATCAAAGCCATACAATATGCAAGAGAAAATAAAATTCCATTTTTAGGAATTTGTTTGGGTATGCAGCTTTCTTTAGTGGAATTTGCACGCAATGTTTTAAAACTAGAAGATGCAAATTCTCATGAATTCAATCCAAATTGTAAAAATCCTATCATCTTTTTGATTGATGAATTTATTGACGCAAGTGGAGAAAAGCAAATTAGAACAAGTAAAACTCCACTTGGTGGAACTATGCGTCTTGGAGCTTATGAGTGTCATATCAAGCCAAATACACTTTTAAGTAAGGTTTATGATAATCAAAAAAGCGTAAAAGAACGTCACCGCCACCGCTATGAAGCTAATCCAAAATATAAAGAAATGTTTGAAAAAAATGGGCTTATTATAAGTGGGGAAAATGAAGGTTTAGTTGAGGCTGTAGAGCTTAAAGATCATCCATTTTTCTTAGCAGTGCAGTTTCACCCTGAATTTACTTCACGCTTAGTTAGGGTTAATCCGGCTATTTTTTCTTTTATCAAGGCATCTTTAACAAATCATGCTAAATAAAGCCAAAATAAAAGAAATTTTACACCAGCGTTTTATCAATGATACACATGTAAAGCTTTGTGATTTACCTATGCCATCTTGTTTAAAAGATGTCTATAAGGGTGCTTTACGTATTAAAGAAGCGATTGAAAAAAATCAAAAGCTTGCTATTGTTGGAGATTATGATGTAGATGGGGTGATTTCTTGTGTGATTTTATCTGAATTTTTTGATGATATCGGATATGACTATGTGGTAAAAATTCCAAATCGTTTTAAAGATGGATATGGTCTAAATGAAGAAATCATCAATGAACTTAATGGGGTAGATTTAATCATCACTGTAGATAATGGTATAGCAGCTTTTGATGCAGCAGAGCTTTGTTTGCAAAAAGGAATTGATTTAATTATTACCGATCATCATATGCCTCCAGCTACTTTACCAAAAGCTTATGCGATCATTAATCCTAAACAACAAGATTGTGAATTTCCTGATATTGAAATTTGTGGTGCTCAAGTGGCTTGGTATTTAGTTGCTGCTATAAAAGAAGTATGTAAGATTAATTATAATATGTGTAAATTTATAGAGCTTTTATCTATCGCAATTATCGCAGATATGATGGAGCTTAGAGATTTAAATAGAGCCTTAGTTAGAAAAGGCATAGAGTGTATTAATGATTCAAAACGAGTTGCATTTAAAGCTATCAAACAGTATTTTGGTAAGGATAAATTTGAACTTGATAATATTAGTTTTTTAATTGCACCTTTGATTAATAGTGCAGGTAGAATGGATGATGCGATTATTTCTTATAAATTTTTGCATTCTAAAAATATTAATGAGGTTATGGGTTATTTAGAACAAATCATTACTTATAATAATAGCCGTAAAGATGAAGAGCGCGAGCTTTTTAAACAATGTTTAGAACAAGTTGATGAAAATGATCCTGTGATTATTGTCAATGGCCAAAATTGGCATGAGGGTGTTTTGGGTATAGTTGCAAGTCGTTTAGCAAAGCATTTTAACAAGCCTGCCTTTGTTTTTTCAGAATGTGAGCAAAAGGCTAAAGCTAGCGTTAGAAGCGTGGGTAGGATAGATATTTTAAATGTTATAGAACAAGCTAAAGAATTTGTTTTAAGCTATGGTGGACATAAAGGTGCAGCTGGAGTTTTAGTCGAGCTTGAAAAATTTGGTATTTTTAAAAATAAGCTTTATGAAATTTGTCAAAATATCCCTAAAGATGATTTTTACAATACTGATGAGGTTTTAGGTAGTATTGATCCAAATGAAGTTGATTTTGAACTTTTAGAGATATTGGAATTTTTTGAACCTTTTGGGCATAAAAACCCAAGACCATATTTTAAATTTGATAAGCTTTTTGTAAAAAACAAAAAAAGACTTGGTAAAGATGAAAATCATATAAAACTTATTTTAACACAAGGAAATAAGACTTTAGAAGCTTTATTTTTTAACTTTGATTATGAGCCAGAAATTGGTGAAAATATTGATTTTATAGCTAGTATTTCTAAAAATAATTTTAGAGGATTAATCACCCCTCAACTTACTATAAAAGAAATTCTTAGATAATTTATTAACTTATTTGCATAATTTTTATTTATAAATTTGCTATAGCATAAGTACTATAAAGGAGTAAAATGTTAAAAAGGATTTTATTATTAGCAATATTTTTTAATTTTACTTTTGCTTTTGATACAAAAATTTTTATAGGTGATACTTATATACCTGAAAATTTTTATAAATATGATAAAGATTTTAAAATCGCAGCTAGAAAGTATAACATACCCATGGCATTACTTAAAGCCATAGCTTTGACAGAGAATGCAGCTTATGAACATAATATCATTGGTAGAAATAAAAATCAAACAAGAGATTATGGTTTAATGCAAATTAATAGCATTCATTTAAAGCGTTATGGTGTTAGCGAAAAGGAGATTGTAAAAGTTAGTGCAAATATAGACATAGCAGCAAGATTACTTTATGAAATTATACAACGATATGGGTTTAATTGGAATGCTATTGGAAGATATCATTCAGCAAATGATAAATATAAAAATATTTGGCTTGATAAAGTAATGAAAAATTTAGTTGCTATAGTTTTAAAAGATAGTAAAGATCTTTTTGTAATGGAAAAATTTAGAGCTTTTAAATTAGTTTCGCTTTTGATAAATGTTGATAAAGAACAATATAGAATTTTATTAGCAAGCAATAATTAAAACAAGAATTATAAATTTTCTTGTTTTAAAGCCTCTGCTTGATAATAAGCGATTAATGGCTCAATGATTTCATCAAAAAGTCCACCTTCTAAAATCGCATCAAGTCTATATAAAGTAAGATTTATTCTATGATCACTAATTCTATTTTGAGGGAAATTATAAGTGCGTATGCGTTCGCTTCTATCGCCACTTCCAACTTGTGATTTTCTTGCTTGACTTTCTTTAGCTAAGCGTTCTTGTTCTTGCATTTCAAAAAGTCTTGCCTTTAAGACTTTCATGGCACTTTCTTTGTTTTTATGTTGGCTTTTACCATCTTGATTTACTACAACTATACCTGTTGGAATGTGAGTGATTCTTACAGCACTATCTGTGGTATTTACGCTTTGACCACCATGACCGCTACTACGCATTACATCGATTTTTAAATCATTTGGATTGATTTGAATTTCAACATCATCAACTTCAGGCATAATAGCCACTGTAATAGCTGAAGTATGAACTCTACCTTGAGATTCTGTTTCAGGTACTCTTTGAACCCTATGTGTGCCACCTTCGTATTTTAGCCTTGAATAAGCTCCATTTCCTTTGATAAGAATGATGATTTCTTTAAATCCACCTACGCTACCTTCACTTGAGCTGACTATTTCGTATTTATAATCACGATTTTCAGCATAGCGTATATAAGCTTTTACTAAATCCCCAACAAATAAAGAAGCTTCATCGCCACCTGTGCCTGCACGAATTTCTAAAAAGATATTCTTATCATCGTTTGGATCTTTAGGTAATAAAAGAATTTTTAATTTTTCTTCAAGTTGTGGCTTTAAAACTTCGAGATTTTTAAGTTCTTCTTTTGCAAGTTCACCTAGTTCAGGATCAGATAAAAGAAGTTTATTTTCTTCTATATCATCTAAGGTTTTGAGATATTCTTTTGCTTTTTCTACTATGGGTTCTAAATTTTTTTGCTCTTTAGATAGAGCTGTCATTTTAGAAATATCATTAGAGATATTAACATCACTAAGAAGAGTATTTAACTCATCAAAGCGTGCTAAAAAAGGTTTGAGTTTATCAGCTAACATTAATTATGCTAATTTGTTTACCAATAATGCTAATCTGCTAACACGGCGTGATGCAGTTTGTTTTTTCAAAAATCCGCGACTTACCATAGCGTGAATGCTTTTATTAGCTACTTTTAATGCATTTTGTGCAGCTTCTTTATCGTTATTTGCCGCTGCTTCACGAACCGCTTTTGTAATGTTTTTTAATCTTGTTCTATAAAATCTATTTCTTTCAGTTCTTTTGATAGTTTGTCTTGCTCTTTTTTCAGCAGATTTATGGTTTGCCATAATTTTCCTTTTTTATATAAATTAAATTGCTAATTATACAAAATTAAAATTAAATTTTAATTAATTTAAGTATTTTTAAAGTATTAATTTTAATACCTAATATCATTTATTTTTAAAAAATCGCGCAGTTTTTCATACTCGCCATTTTCCAAATAACGATATTTACCAGCTTTTAACATACCAAGATCTAATGCTCCAAATGCCACTCTTTTAAGATCCATCACTTCTAAATCAAAATGTCCAAAAAAGCGTCTTAGCTCCCTATTTTTACCTTCATTAATGATTACTTTTAGTTTCGTATAGCCTCCGCTTGAACCAAAAATTTCAAAGCCTAAAAATGGAGCAAAACTCATTGAGGTTATTTTAGTTTTGGCGTGAGCCCCTTTTTTTTCATTTTGAATTTCTAAGCCATTTTGCATAGCTTCGATGACATTTTTATCTATATTACCTTTTACTTTTAAGTAATATTCTCTTTCTAAATCACTATGCATAAGTGCATCTGCTATTACAGGTGAATCAGTTAGTAAAAGTAATCCCTCACTTGCAAAGTCAAGCCTTCCTACGCTAAGCCAAGTGCTAAACTGTTTTGGTAAAGTATGATAGATGGTTTTTCTACCTCTATCATCTTTTTTGCTAACTATTTCGCCTTTTTGCTTGTGATAAATGATGACTGAAAATTGTGTTTTTTTATGGAGTTTTTTACCATTGATAAAAACTTTATCTTCAGTATTTACACTATCACTGAGCAAGGCTGTTTTTTTATTGATTTTTACTAAGCCTTGCTTGATTAGCTCATCAGCCTCACGGCGAGAATATTTGCTATTGTGTGAGATGAATTTATTAATTCTCATAATTTTACTTTACATCACAAAAATAGTTGGTACTATGGTTGGATATTTTTTGATTTTTCTAAAAATATGCTTTCTTAGTACTTGTCTAATTTGAGCTTCTAAAACTTTTGGATTATCTAAAATTTCATCTTTTACATTTGGGAAAAATTGACTTAAAACATCACTCATTTCTTTTGAGAATGCTCCATCTTGTTTATCAGCTACCAAGCCATAACTAAATACTCTTGGTTTATTAATTAGTGTTTTACTTGCTTTATCAAGCTGGGCGATAATGACAACTATACCGCTATCTGCGAGTTTTTGTCTATCAATTACCACATCATCTGCGATTTGTTTGTTGATTTGATTATCTACAAAGACTTTTCCTGTTTTAACTGTTTTTACGCGTTTGATGTATTTTTGACAAAGCTCTACTTGATCCCCATCACTCATTAAGTAGATGTTTCTTTCAGGTATACCACATTTTAGAGCAGTTTCTTTGTGTTTATTGATATGATTATACTCTCCATGCACTGGTAAGAAAAATTTAGGTTTTACTAAAGTTAGCATGAGTTTTTGTTCTTCTATACTAGCATGTCCGCTTACATGAATTTCACTAAATTCTTGATAAGCTACTTTAGCTCCTGCTTTTAAAAGAAAATCAAGCACAGCAGAAACATTTGCTTCATTACCTGGTATTGCTTTAGCTGAAATGATAACTTGATCGCTAGGTTTGATTTTGATAAATTTATGCTCATCAGTTGCCATTCTATATAAAGCACTCATGGTCTCGCCTTGACTTCCTGTAGTGACAATTAGTACTTCGTTGTCTTTGTATTTGCTTACTTCATCAGCGTCAATGAAAATTTTCCTATCAAGTTTGATATAGCCAAGTTCCATAGTAGTATAGAGATTTCTTTCCATAGAACGCCCTATAACACACACTTTTCTGCCGTATTTTAAACCATAACTAATAGCTTGATATACGCGGTGGATATTAGAGCTAAAGGTGCTCATGATTACCCTGCCTTTAGTTTTGGCAAAAATTTGATCAAAAGTAGGTCCTACGGAGCTTTCACTTTTTGTATAACCTTCTTTATATGAGTTTGTACTATCACTTAAAAGACAAAGCACACCTTCTTCGCCATATTGAGCTAAACGACTTAAATCCGTTGGATAGCCATCAATTGGTGTTTGATCTATTTTAAAATCGCCAGTGTGTATGATGGTTCCTGCTTTAGTTTTAATAGCCAAAGCACAAGCATCGATGATAGAGTGGGTTATGTGAATCCATTCTAAATTAAATTCACCTATTTCATAAATTTGTCTTTTTGTTATAGGTCTAAACCATTTACGCTCAGCCTTTAAACCATGCTCTTCAAATTTATTTGAAATCATACCTAGTGCTAAAGGTGTTGCGTAGATAGGAAATTGAAATTCTTTGAAAAAATACGGCACAGCACCAATGTGATCTTCATGAGCATGAGTGATGATGATAGCACGAATTTTGTTTTTAATCTTTCTTACATAGTCAAAATCAGGTATGATAATATCTACTCCATGCATAGTTCCATCTGGAAAACTCATACCTATATCAATGATAATTGCATCATTGTTAGTTTCAAAAACAGTGATATTTCCACCGATTTCCCCAAGCCCGCCCAAAGGTGTAATACGAATTTTATGTTCGCTTGAGTTGTTGTGTTTTAAAGGGTGAAGTCTTAGCTCGTGCATGATTTTATTAGCTTCTATACTTTTGGCAAGTTCTATTTGCCATTCTTCATTACCGCTTAATTTAGATGGTAAATTTCTATTTTTTTTCTTTTTCTTTTTTTCTTCGCTAGCTTCAGTTTGAGTATTTTCTACTTTTGTTTCATTTTTAATTTCGCTATTTTGCTCTTGATTTTGTGAATCTTTTTTTCTTTTGTTTCTAAATTTATTAAATCTTTTAGTTTTATTTTGTTCTTGAGTTTTGTTTTCTTCGCTCATAGTCATCCTTTAAATAGTCATAAATTTTAAGGTATGAATCAACGCTAATTTCATGAGCTCTTGAGGTAGAAGAGATGTCTAGTGCTTCAAATGCTTTTAGAATTTTTTCTTTTTTATTTTTAAAATTAGATAAGAGTTGTTTTCTAGGATTTTGAAAACAAGCTCTAAGAAATTCTTTAAAAGCTTCTATATTTTCACATTTTTGCTGATAATGAGTAGTTTTTATTAACTTCATTACAGCTGAAGTAACTTTTGGTGGAGGATTAAAGCTTTGTGGCTGTATATCAAAAAGCATTTGTCTTTGGCATATTAATGCACAAAGCACCCCTAAGGCCGAAAAATTACTTTCTTTTTCATTCGCACAAAATTTCTGTGCCACTTCTTTTTGCACCATTACTATAAGCCCAAGGCAATTTTGATCTTCTAGGGCTTTTAAAATCAAATTTGTAGCAATATAATATGGTAAATTTGCTACTAAAAAGTACTCTTTATCACTTAAACTTCCTTGATCAAAAGCATCACTTGCATTTTGATGAATAAGCTCAAAATTTCCACCTTCAATCTCATTTTGAAATTTTTTATTTAAAATAGGAATCAAATCTTTATCAATCTCATAAGCTCTAATATGAGCTTGTGGAATTTTCAAAAGTTCTTGCGTTAAATCACCTAAGCCAGGCCCAATCTCAACTATATTTTTAGTATCTTTGGGTATGGCTTGGATGATTTTATCTACCACGCTTTTATCACATAAAAAATTTTGCCCAAAATGTTTTTTTGCTTTTATCATAAATTTATTTTATCTAAAAAATATTAATTATAGCATTATTTTAAGCGCTAATTAGATAAAATTTGAATTATTTTTTATAAAGGTTAATTTTTGAAAAATCTTATAGTGTGTGCAGGAGGAAATGAGGATTTTAAATTTGCACAAAGTATAGGTGTAGGCTTAGTTAATTCTGCTTTTTCTCTAGGTAAAATTTTAAGTCAAGTAAAAGTAGATAGAGTGATTTTTATAGGTACATGTGGAATTTACCAAGAAGGAAAAATTTTAGACATTTATGAAAGTTCTAATGCTGCAAATTTAGAATACGCAGATTTATTTGATAGTTTTTATACACCTATAGCAAATGAGATTAGATTAAATGTTTCACATGAAACTATGATTAATTCTTCAAATTATATTTGCAAAGATGAAAATATTGCTCAAGAATTTTTTAAAAAAGGCGTCCATATAGAAAATATGGAGGCATACGCTGTGCTTTCTTGTGCAAAAATGCAAGGAATAGAAGGAATTTGTTATTTATGTGCTACAAATTTTTGTAATGAATTTGCACATGAGGATTTTTTAAAAAATCATCAAGAAGCAAAAGAATTATTAAAAGATTTTTTGTTAGATAAGAAACTTATATAGGAAAAAAATTGAGTGAATTAAAAAATATATTAGATTTTACTAAAGAAGAATTAGAAAATTTAGTCCAGCCAAAATTTAGAGCAAAGCAAATTTTTGAATGGTTATATAAAAAATATGCAGACGATTTTTTACAAATGTCATCTTTACCAAAAGACTTTAGAGCGTATTTACAAGAAAATTTTCATTTTTCACCTTTAAAATGTGTGAAAGATGAAAAAAGCAAAGATGGTAGTATAAAATATCTTTTTGAGCTTTTAGATGGTAAAAAAATAGAAGCTGTTTTGCTACCTATGAAAGAAGAGCTTGTAGATGAAAATGGAAAAATCATCAAACATGCAAGATATACTATTTGTGTTTCCTCTCAAGTGGGGTGTAAAAGTGGGTGCAGTTTTTGTCTGACTGCTAAAGGCGGTTTGAAAAGAAATTTGACTGCAGGAGAAATAGTAGGACAAATTTTATGGATTAAAAAACATAACAACATACCTTATGAAAGAAGGGTTAATATAGTCTATATGGGTATGGGAGAGCCTTTGGATAATCTTAAAAATGTTTCTAAGGCAGTTAAAATTTTAGCTGATAATGATGCTTTAGCGATAAGCCCTAGAAGACAAACTATAAGCACAAGTGGTTTAGCAAAGCAAATTAAAGAGCTTGGAGAAATGAATTTAGGTGTGCTTTTGGCTATTTCGCTCCATGCTGTAAATGATGAGCTTAGAAGTGAATTAATGCCTATTAATAAAGCTTATAATATAGCAAGCATTATGGAAGCGGTGAGAAATTTTCCTATAGATCAGCGTAAAAGAGTAATGTTTGAATACCTTTTAATCGATGGCATAAATGATAAAATAGAACATGCAAAAGAACTAGTCAAGCTCTTAAATGGTATAAAAGCCAAAGTGAATTTAATACTTTTTAATCCACACGAAGGAAGTTTATATAAAAGACCAAGTGTTGAAAATGCGGTTAAATTTCAAGATTATTTAAGTGCCAAAGGTGTTACTTGTACGATAAGAGAAAGCAAGGGACTTGATATTTCAGCTGCATGCGGACAGCTTAAAGAAAGGCAGAGCAAACAATGACTTTTTTAGATATAGCCCAACTTATTTTTATAAGCATAGTAGTGATCATAGGACTTGGTGGGATTATTTATGTATTAAAAAATGAAGGGAAAAATAATGATAGATAAAAAACAATTGTTAGAAAATCAATTATTTCAAAATAGATATATAAAGCCAAATATTTCTTGGTATTTTTCTTATTTAAATGGTAAAAGAGGAATTGCTAGAATTTTTAAAGTTCCTTATGCTGCTTTGATGAAAAAATTTTATTTGAAAAAATACTTTGAAAAGAGGGTTTTAGAAGGTAAGGTGGATATTCCTTATTTAGAATTAGTTTTAACTACAAGATGTACTTTGCGTTGTGAATCATGTAACAATTTAATGCAGTATTTTTCACCATAAAATCAATATACCTGTACTTTAGAGGGTATTATAGAATCATTAGATCTACTTTTATCTAAGGTAGATTCTATCGCAAGGGTTAGAATTATAGGTGGAGAGCCTTTGTTGTTTAAAGATTTACCACAATTGATTGATTATTTAGATACTCAAAAGAAAATACTAACTTTTTCTTTAGTTACTAATGCAACTATTGATTTTAAAGATGAATTGATGAAAAAGTTAAAAAAATCTAATAAGGTTAGAAAAATTACGATTTCAGATTACAAAAGATCACCAAATTTAAAAATTCCACTAAAGCAAGAAAGCATTTTAAGAAAATTAAAAGAAAATAAAATTCCATTTTCTATGGACTCTAGTGGTGAAAATTCTACTTGGAGTGATCCTGAAAAAATTTATAAACGTGGTAGAAGTAAAGAAGATATAATCAAAAATTATCGTAATTGTCAAATGCCATGTGTAAGTTTGATGACATCTGAGGGCTTAGAAAATAAACAATTAGCACCTAAAGGAGCTGTTTTTGTTTGTCCTATATCAAGTTCTTTATCACGTTTAAAAGGACTTGAAGAATTTAATGGCGATTTTTTAAATTTAGAGGATTCTAAAGAAAGATTTTTTGAATTTTATTCTCAAGATTTTTATAAATCTTGTGATTATTGTAGGGATTATGGTAAGCCAGCTAAGCAAATTGCAGTTGCAATCCAAACTGATAAGGTTTTAAAATTAGAAAAAGATTAAGATAAATTTTTCAAAAATTCATCTTTTATATCTTTTTGAGATTGTATCAAAAATTTTTGATTTTTATATGTAAATTCTAAGCTAAAAGAGTGTAAAAGCAGTCTTTTAGCACCTGTAATTTGAGCTCTTTTTATATTACTCATTTTTCCATCAAGTATTTGCTCTATTTGTGTTTTTTCTAAACCATATAAAGGTTCACCTAAAATTTTATGTTTCACATGAAACAAATGTAGTCTTATTTGGTGTTGTCTGCCTGTTAGAGGTTTAGCTAAAACTAAACTGGCATCTAAATTTTCAAAATATTCTAAAGTATAAAATTGCGTTAAAGCTTCTTTACCATTTTCACAAATATGCATTCTAGTTTTTACTGCATCGTAGTCTTTAGCTAAATCCATGCTTTTATCTACTATAAATTCTTTTTTAGTTTTTCCTTTTACTAGAACAAGATAGCTTTTTTGCACTAATCTTTTTTCAAACATGGTTTTTAACTCAATTTGTGCATTTTTATGTTTAGCTATGAGCAAAAGCCCGCTTGTTTCTTTATCTAATCTATGAGCCACGCAAGCTTTTTCACCCCATAAATGCCAAATTTCATCACAAAGACTATAAGTACAATTGCGTCCATTAGGATGAGTTAGCACCCCGCTTGGTTTTTCTACTACAGCAAAATCTTCATTTTCATAAATTATTTCTAATCCTTTGGGATTATTTTCATATATGATTAATTCTACTAGACCATCTAAAAATTTGTTTTTTTCTTCTACCAAATTTCCATCACAAAATAGTCTTTTTTTATCAATGAGTTTTTGTGCTTCACGCATAGAAATTTTTAACTCATCCATAAGTAGTCTAAATGCCTTTTTTCCATTATTTGCTAGTTTCTTTTTTATATATGCCATTTAATAACTTTCTTAGGTAATTTATAATAAAATTCAAGCTATTTTTTCATAAAAAATTATATAAAAAAAGGTCTTGAAAATGGTTGAAAGATATAGCAGAGAAATCATGGCTAAAAAATGGGACATGCAAGCAAAATATGAGGCGTGGTTAAAAGTGGAATTAGCTGCTGTGAAAGCGTGGAATAAACTTGGTCTTATTAAAGACGATGATTGTGAAAAAATTATAAAAAATGCAAAATTTGATATAGCAAGAATAGATGAGATAGAAAAAACTACCAAACATGATGTTATCGCTTTTTTAACTAGTGTAAGTGAAAGTTTGGGTGAGGAAAGTCGTTTTGTGCATTATGCGATGACAAGTTCAGATTGTATTGATACTGCAGTTGCTTTGCAGATTAAAGATAGTTTAGAATTAATCTTGCAAGATTTAGATCAAGTTTTAGCAGCGATTAAAACAAGAGCATATGAGCATAAAAATACCTTAATGGTAGGAAGAAGCCATGGAATTCATGGAGAGCCTATAACTTTTGGTTTGGTTTTGGCTATTTGGTATGATTCGCTAGTTCATGCAAAAGATTTAATCATTCATGCAAAAGAAGTGATTAGCTATGGAAAAATCAGCGGTGCTATGGGAAATTTTGCTCATGCTCCGCTTGAATTTGAAGAAGAAGTTTGTAAAAACTTAGATCTTAAGCCAGCACCAGTTTCAAACCAAGTTATACAAAGAGATCGCTACGCACAGGTTATCTCGGCTTTAGCTATTTTAGCTTCAAGTTGTGAGCAAATTGCTGTTGCTATCCGCCATTTTCAAAGAACAGAAGTATATGAAGCTGAAGAATATTTTTCTCAAGGACAAAAAGGAAGTTCAGCTATGCCTCATAAAAGAAATCCTGTTTTGAGTGAAAATATTACCGGTCTTTGCAGGATGATAAGAGCTTATGTAACACCTGCTTTAGAAAATGTAGCATTGTGGCATGAAAGAGATATATCACATTCTAGTGTAGAAAGATTTGTATTACCTGATGCTTTTATCACGACTGATTTTATGCTTTCAAGATTATGCGGTGTGATAGAAAAGCTTTTGGTATATCCAGAAAATATGATGAAAAATTTAAATTTAACTGGAGGGCTTGTATTTTCTCAAAGAGTATTGCTTGAACTTCCATTTAAAGGTACAAGCAGAGAAGAAGCTTACAAGATTGTTCAAAGAAATGCTATGAAAGTTTGGGCTGATTTACAAAATGGTAAGCCTGCTTTAAATGAAAAAGGCGAGAGTTTGTTTTTATTAGCTTTATTAGCTGATGAGGATTTGAAAAATTCTTTAAGTGAAGCAGATATTAGAAATTGCTTTGATTATAACTACTATACTAAAAATGTAGATAAAATTTTTGAAAGAACTTTTAAATAATAAACTAGGGGTTGTGAGTGAAAGTATTAAAAAGAAATGGAAGAACTGAAGAGTTAGATGTTTCTAAGATTAAAAAATATACTACCGACGCGGTGGCAAATTTAGAAAATGTAAGTCAAAGTGAGCTTGAAGTAGATGCAAAAATTCAATTTCGTGATGGTATAACAACAGAAGAAATCCAACAAACTCTTATAAAAACAGCAGTAGATAAAATAGATATTGATAGACCTAATTGGACCTTTGTTGCTGCAAGATTGTTTTTGTATGATTTATATAAAAAAGTAAGTGGTTATAATGGGTATAAGCATTTAAGAGAATACCTTGAAAAAGGCGAAAAAGAAGGTAGGATTTTAATCGGCCTAAAAGAAAAATATGATTTAGATGATCTTAATGCTTATATCAAGCCAGAGCGTGATTTGCAATTTACTTATCTTGGTATAAAAACTTTATATGATAGGTATTTGATTAAAGATTCTAAAGGTATGCCTATAGAATTACCACAACAAATGTTTATGGCTATTGCGATGTTTTTAGCACAAAATGAATTAGATTCTCAAACTTGGGCTAAAAAATTTTATGATTTGATCTCAACTTTTGAAGTAATGCTTGCAACTCCAACCCTTTCAAATGCAAGAACTACAAGACACCAATTAAGCTCATGTTATATAGGAAGCACACCTGATAATATAGAAGGGATTTTTGATTCCTATCAAGAAATGGCACTCTTATCTAAATTTGGCGGTGGTATAGGTTGGGATTGGTCCAAGGTGCGTGCTATGGGTGGAAGTATAGATGGGCATAAAAACGCAGCAGGCGGGATCATACCATTTTTAAAAATCACTAATGATATAGCCGTTGCTGTTGATCAACTTGGTACTAGAAAAGGGGCGATTGCTGTATATATCGAACCTTGGCATATGGATATTAATGACTTTTTAGATTTGCGTAAAAATTCTGGCGAAGAAAGAAGAAGAGCGCATGAACTTTTCCCTGCTTTGTGGATTAATGATTTATTTATGAAAAGAGTAAGGACAAATGGTAAATGGACGCTTTTTGATCCTGCTGATACTGCAAGTTTATGTGATTTATATGGTGAAGAATTTGAGAAAAAATACGAAGAATTTGAAAAAGATGAAAGCATAGCTAAAGAAATTATAGATGCAAAAGAGCTTTGGAAAAAAATACTTTTATCTTATTTTGAAACAGGTATGCCATTTTTATGTTTTAAAGATAGTGCAAACAAAACAAATCCAAATTCCCACGCAGGAATTATAAGAAGTTCAAATTTATGTACAGAAATTTTTCAAAATACAGATCCAAATTATTATCAAATCAAAATTGTATTTGATGATAAAACAGAGCTTCATTTAGATGAGGATGAAGAGCTTGCAATAGATGGAGGGTATAAAAAGCTTGCTAAGAAAGTTTCTACTTTAGATAGTATTAATGGTAAAAAAGTTTATATAGTAGAAAAATATAAAAACGAAGGAAAAACCGCAGTTTGTAATCTTGCAAGTATAAACTTAAGTAAAATCAACACTAAAGAAGATATCCAAAGAATAGTACCAACAGCGATAAGAATGCTTGATAATGTGATTGATTTGAATTTTTATCCCCATGTAAAGGTTAAAAATACCAACTTAAAATCACGCGCTATAGGACTTGGTGTAATGGGTGAAGCGCAAATGTTGGCTGAAGCTCAAATTTATTGGGGTTCTAATGAGCATTTTGAAAAAATTGATCGTATTATGGAGATGATTAGCTATGAGGCGATTTTAGCTAGCTCAAATTTAGCTTTAGAAAAAGGAAACTATCCTGACTTTGAAGGATCAAATTGGAGTAAAGGTATAGTACCAATTGATGTGGCAAATGAAAATGCTAAAAAACTTACCGCAAGTGAAGGTTTGTTTGATCAAAGCGAGTGTGATTGGGAAAAATTAAGAGAAAAACTAAAAAGAGATGGCATAAGAAATGGTTATTTAATGGCTATAGCGCCAACTTCTTCTATCTCGATTTTAGTGGGTACTACTCAAACAATTGAGCCTGTATATAAAAGAAAATGGTTTGAGCAAAACTTAAGTGGTATGATACCAACTGTGGTGCCAAATTTAAGCGCTAATACTTGGCAGTATTATACTCCTGCTTATGAGCTTGATCAAAAAATCTTAGTAAAAGCAGCAGCGATTCGTGGTAAATGGATTGATCAAGGTCAATCATTAAATATCTTTGTTTCTTTAGATAAAGCAAGCGGTGGATATTTAAATGAAATTTATCAACTTGCTTGGGAATTAGGTGTTAAATCAACTTACTATCTAAGAAGCGAAAGTCCTGATAGTCAAAAAGTAAATGATGATGTGGTTGATAGAACTATAGAATGTGAAGGTTGTCAATAAAAATGGAGAAACAAAATGTATGCAAAAAACTCACTACCGGAGCTTACGCTTAGGGGTATAATACTAGGAAGTATTTTAACGATTATTTTTACTGCCTCAAATGTATATTTGGGGCTTAAAGTTGGTCTTACTTTTTCTACTTCTATTCCTGCTGTTGTAATTGCAATGGCTGTTTTAAAAATCTTTAAAGATTCTAATATTTTAGAAAATAATATGGTTCAAACTCAAGTTTCAGCTGCAGGTACGCTCTCGGCTGTGATTTTTGTTATACCGGGCCTTTTTATATGTGGGTATTGGTTTGAATTTCCACTTTGGCTTACCTTTATGCTCTGTCTTTGCGGAGGTGGATTAGGCGTGCTTTTTACTATACCTTTGCGTAGAGCTATGGTAGTAGAGAGTAAATTGGCTTATCCTGAAGGAAGGGCTGCTGCTGAAATTTTAAAAGTGGCTAATAAAGATCAAGCTGATAAAAAAGGAAAGGTGGGCTTAAAAGAAATCACACTTGGTGTAGTATTAGCTTCTATTGTAAGCCTTTTTTCAAGTGGCTTTAAACTACTTTCAAGTGGAAGTAGTTTTGCATTTATTTGGCAAAAAATGACTTTTGGATTTTCTATGGGCTATTCGGTGGCACTTTTGGGTGCTGGATACTTAGTAGGTATAGCCGGAGGTGTTGCATTGCTTGTGGGTATGGTGCTTGCTTGGATGGTTTTTGTGCCATATTTTTCTGCTAAAGAAAGTTTTGATGTAAGCTTAAGTGCACTTGATATAGCTAATCAAATTTGGGCTCAAAAAGTACGCTTAATAGGTACAGGAGCTATTGCCATAGCAGCATTATGGACTTTAATAGAACTTGCAAAGCCTGTATATGATGGTATGAAAAATATGCTTAAAAAAACCTCATTAAACCTCTCACAAGATCCTAAAGATATGGATTTATCTTTAAAAGCTATGCTAGGTTTATTTGTGCTTATGTGTATAGGCTTATTTATTTCATTTTATGCTTTTGTGGCTGATTCAAATTTAGCAAGTGGCTATCAAATTCTTTTTGCTTTGGTGGGAACTTTAGTAGCTATTTTTATAGGCTTTTTTGTAGCTTCTGCTTGTGGATATATGGCAGGTTTAGTGGGTTCATCATCTTCTCCTATTTCGGGTATAGGACTAATTGGGATTATGATTTCTTCTTTGATTATTTTACTTTTGGGTTATCAAGCAGATTTATTTAGTGATCCTTTAATGTCTAAATTTGCTATTGCTTTTGCTATATTTACTACTAGTGTTATTTTGGCAACTGCTGCTATTTCTAATGATAATTTACAAGATTTAAAAACTGGCTATTTAGTGGGTGTAACTCCTTGGAAACAACAAGTTTCTTTGATTATAGGTTGTGTGTTTGGAGCTTTAGCTATAGCTCCTGTTTTAAATTTGTTATACCAAGCTTATGGTTTTGTGGGTGCAATGCCAAGAGAAGGAATGGATGAGGCAAATGCACTTGCTGCACCACAAGCAAATTTAATGAGCACTATAGCTCAAGGTATTTTTAACGCTAACATTGATTGGGGTTATATTATAGCGGGAGCTTTTGTGGGTGTTGGTATAATCATTGTCGATCGTTTATTAAGAAAGAAAAATATGTCTTTACCACCTTTAGCTGTGGGTATAGGTATATATTTACCACCTGCTGTTAATATGCCTTTGTTTATAGGTGGATTATTGGCATATTTAATTAAAAAGCGTTTGGAGCAAAGATATGCTAAAAATGCTCATAAAAAAGAACTTATTCAAGAGCATGAGCAAAAAGGAACCTTATTTGCCTCTGGTTTGATAGTGGGTGAGAGTATATTTGGAGTATTAATAGCTGGTTTAACTGTGCTTTCTATTAGTAGAGGTGGAGCTGAAGATCCGCTTGCTATTGCAACTTCATTTAAAGATGATGGGATTATAGGTTTTGTAGTATTTATAGCGATTATGCTAATTTTTGCAAGAAGAGTGCTTAAAAAATGAATTTAGATTATTATTATGCTTTGATTTTAGGAATCATTGAGGGTCTGACAGAATTTTTACCTGTTTCGTCTACTGGGCATATGATCTTGGGTGCTGAAATTTTGGGTTTAAATATAGATGATTTTTGGAGAAGTTTTTTTATTATCATTCAGCTTGGTTCTATACTAGCGGTGATTTTTATTTTTAAAGAAAAACTAACTCAAAAACTTGATATTTGGTTAAAACTTGCTGTGGGCTTTTTGCCTGCAGGTGGGGTGGGTTTTATAGCATATAAGTTTTTAAAAGAAATATTTAATGGCTATACCGTGGCTACTATGTTAATCATTGGTGGGATTGTTTTTATCATCATAGAACTTAAACATAGAAAAAAAGACTATACAATCCACTCTTTAGATGAGGTAAGTTATAAACAAGCTTTTTTGATAGGTTTAACTCAAGCTCTTGCTATTATACCAGGTACTTCAAGAAGTGGAGCAAGTATCATAGGTGGGTTATTGCTCGGACTTGATCGCAAAGTTGCTTCTGAATTTTCATTTTTGCTTGCAATTCCTACTATGATTATAGCAACAGCTTATAGCATTTATAAAGAACCACAAGTTCTAAGCAATATGAATAATTTTATTCCTTTAGCCATAGGTTTTATAACAGCTTTTGTAGTGGCTTTTATAGTAATTAAAATATTTTTAAAATTAATCAGCAAGATAAACTTCATACCTTTTGGAATTTATAGGATAATTTTAGGTTTTGTATTTTTATACCTTTTTATGAGTGGTACTTTAGATATATCAAGAACAGGTGTTTGAAATATAAAAATATCCTTTATTTAAAAAAAGTTTAAGTTTTTCATAGCTAAAATTAGTCTTATATTTTAATTTAAGCTCACAAGGTTAGTGAGTGTTAAGGGTAGAAATGACAAAAGATATAATTGCATATGCAAATAATGAAACTTTAGTAGATACTCAAAGTTTTAACAATGATACAAATTTAACTCCGATTTATTTTGATAACTCTAAAGAAAGTTTAGAAGTTATCCGCCACTCTTGTGCGCATTTAATGGCTCAAGCGATTAAAAGTTTGTATCCAGAGGCTAAATTTTTCGTAGGACCTGTGATAGAAGATGGGTTTTATTATGATTTTAGAGTTGATAGTAAGATTTCAGAAGAAGACTTAAGCAAAATCGAAAAGAAAATGAAAGAACTAGCTGAAGCAAAGCTAGACATCACAAAATATGAACTCTCAAAGACTGAGGTTAAAGAAAAATTTGCTAATGATGATTTAAAACAAGAAGTTTTACTAAGAATTCCTGATGGAAAAGTAAGTATTTATAAGCAAGGCGAATTTGAAGATTTATGCCGTGGACCTCATGTACCAAATACTAGATATTTAAGATTTTTCAAACTTACTCGTGTAGCGGGAGCGTATTTGGGTGGTGATGAAAAAAGAGAAATGCTCACAAGAATTTATGGTACTGCCTTTGCAGATAAAGAAAGTTTAAATGAATACTTAAAAATTATTGAAGAAGCTAAAAAAAGAGATCATAGAAAACTTGGTAATGAAATGAAGCTTTTTGCCTTTGATGATGAAATAGGTGGTGGGCTTCCTATATGGCTTAGCAATGGTGCAAAATTAAGAAGCAAATTAGAGCATTTGCTATATAAAGCACATAGATTAAGAGGCTATGAGCCTGTGCGTGGGCCTGAACTTTTAAAAGCTGATGCGTGGAAAATTAGTGGGCATTATGCAAACTATAAAGAAAATATGTATTTTACGCAAATTGATGAGCAAGAATATGGCATTAAGCCGATGAATTGTGTAGGACATATTAAAATTTATCAAAGTGATGTTAGAAGTTATCGCGATTTACCTTTGAAATTTTTTGAATACGGCGTGGTGCACCGCCATGAAAAAAGTGGAGTTTTACACGGGCTTTTTAGGGTAAGAGAATTCACTCAAGATGATGCGCATATTTTTTGTATGCCAAGTCAGATAAAAGAACAAGTTTTAGAAATTTTAAGCTTTGTTGATACTTTGATGAAGGCTTTTGAGTTTGATTATGAAATGGAAATTTCAACACGTCCAGCAAAAGCAATAGGTGATGATGAAATTTGGGACATAGCTACAAAGGCTTTAAAAGAAGCTTTAGATGAACAAGATTTAAAATATGGCATTGATGAGGGTGGTGGAGCTTTCTATGGTCCAAAAATCGATATTAAAATCACTGATGCACTAAAAAGAAAATGGCAGTGTGGAACTATACAAGTAGATTTTAACTTACCAAGCCGTTTTAAACTCGAATACACAGACGCAGATAATGAGAAAAAACAACCTGTAATGCTTCACCGTGCTATTTTAGGTTCTTTTGAAAGATTTATAGGAATTTTAGTAGAGCATTGTGCGGGTGAGTTGCCATTTTTCATAGCGCCAACTCAAGTAGCTATAGTGCCTATTTCGCAAAATCATCATGATTATGCAAAAGAAATAGCAAGAAAACTTTTAGAACTTGGCATTGATAGTGAAGTGTATAATAAAAATGAAAGCTTAAATAAAAAAATCCGCACAGCCGAAAAAGCACATGTGCCTATGATACTTGTTTTAGGCGATGAAGAAGTAGCAAACAAAAGTGTGGCTTTAAGAGATAGAAGAGCAAAAGAACAAAAAACAATGACTTTAGATGAATTTATAACCCTAACAAAGGAGAAATTAAGTGAGGTACGCTTTTGAGTAAAGAAAAAGAAGTATTGCTAAATGAAGAAATTCAAGCAGATGAGATCAGATGTATAGGTGATGATGGCAAGGTTTATGGCATTATTAGTAGTGATGAAGCACTAGATATAGCAAATAGACTAGGGCTTGATTTGGTGATGATAGCCCCTGAAGCCAAACCACCTGTATGTAAGATAATGGATTATGGAAAATTTCGTTATCAACAAGAAAAGAAACAAAAAGAAGCAAAGAAAAAACAAAAAGTTATTGATATAAAAGAAATCAAACTTTCTGTGAAAATTGCTCAAAATGACATTAATTATAAAGTCAAACATGCAAGCGAGTTTTTAGAGCAAGGCAAGCATGTGAAATTTAGAGTGTTTTTAAAAGGTCGTGAGATGGGCTCTCCTGAAGCAGGGGTAGCTTTGCTTGAAAAAATTTGGCAAATGGTTGAAGATATAGCAGATAGAGACAAAGAGCCTTTACTCGAAGGACGCTATGTAAATATGCTAGTAACTCCTAAAAAGAAAAAATAATCGCAAGCCTTTTTAAGGCTTGTATTTTAAACTTATGCTAGAAGAAAATCCACAATTTTTAAAAGAACAAATCATAACTTATCTTGGTAATAAAAGATCTTTGCTTGAGTTTTTAAATCAAGGCTTCAAATTCGCACAAAATGAGCTTAAAAAAGACAAATTTAGTTTTTGTGATGTATTTAGTGGCTCTGGGGTAGTTTCGCGTTTTGTGAGGTCTTATGCGAGTTTTATCATGGCAAATGATTTGGAAGATTATTCTAAAATCATCAATGAGTGTTATTTAAGCAATCAAAATACACAATTTTTACAAGAATTACAAAAATATTATGATTTTTTAATTTCTGATTTAAAACTCAAAAAAGGTTTTATAAGCAAACTTTATGCGCCAAATGATGATGAGTGTATCCAAAAGAATGAAAGAGTTTTCTACACGCTTAAAAATGCGATGTATTTAGACTCTATGCGAGAAAAAATTTCAAGCTTGCCAAGTAATATACAAAAATACTTTATCGCACCGCTTATCTATGAAGCAAGTGTGCATGCAAATACAAGCGGGGTTTTTAAAGGTTTTTATAAAGATAAAAATGGAGTGGGAAAATTTGGAGGAAATGGAGCAAACGCACTTAGTCGTATAAAGGGCGATATAGCTTTAAAAATGCCTATTTTTTCAAATTTTACTTGTGAATATGAGGTTTTTCAAAAAGATGCAAATGTTTTAGCTAAAGAGCTTGATAGCTTTGATGTGGCGTATTTAGACCCACCTTATAATCAACACCCTTATGGATCAAATTATTTTATGTTAAATTTAATCGCTAATTATAAAAAGCCAAAGGAAATCTCAAAGGTTTCTGGTATACCAAAAGACTGGAACCGCAGTGCTTTTAACAAAGAAAAAAAAGCCGAAGATGCTTTGTTTGATTTGATAAATGATTTAAAAGCTAAGATTGTATTGCTTTCTTATAATTGTGAGGGTTTTGTAAAAAAAGAAAATTTCACAAAAAGACTTCAAAGTCTTGGAGAATGCTTTGTGCTTGAGCAAAAGTATAATGCCTTTAGAGCTAGTAGAAACCTCTCTAAACGCTCTATGCATATACAAGAACAACTTTATGTGTTAAAAAAACGCTAATCTTGCATGTATGTATTTAACTGCTCAAAAAGCTTTTCTTTTAAAGCAATAGGTTTGTTTATTTTAATATATGGTATCCAATATCTTATCAAATTTAAAAGCTCATCATCATAGGTATAAAATGCTTTGATGTAAATAAAATTTTCATCCTCATCTATAAATTCGTATTTAGTAAGGGCATTTTTTCTTAAGAAATATTCTTTAGCTTTTTTATCAAGTTTTAAAATAGCTTCTTTATTTTCTTTACTAATCCAGTTGCTTTGATCTTTTTGAATTTGTTTTAAAAACTCTTCTTTTGGGGTAAAATTTTCTTTCTTTTCTACTCTTAGTTGCGTGATTTTAGAAAAAGTAAAGGTTTTTAAAGTATCGTTTTCATCTGCTAAAAGATACCATATGTGGTCAATATTAATGAGTTTGTATGGATTTGCTTTTCTGTGTTTTTCTTTGTAGTGAAAGCTAATGGGGTATTTTGCTATGACAGCTGCACTTAGTTCTTCAAAAATTTCTCTATCAAGTGTTTCATAGCTTTGAGTTTTGACTAAAAAGGCTTTGTTGATTTTTTCATTAAGCAAGTCGTTTAAAAACTCTTTATCTAAACTAGGATAAAGCCTACCTATACCGCTTAAAATAGCAAAATTTTGTATATCTTTAAAGCTTAATTTTCCTAAAACATAGCCTTCTAAAAAGTATTTTCCATTTTCTTTTTTTATAGGGATAAAAGCAAGGCGTTCATGCAAGTCTCTTTGTATGGTGCGAATGCTGACATTAAATTCTTGTGCAAGCTCTTCTAAGCTAAAACGCTCGCCATTGTTTAAACACTGCAGTATAGAAACTAAACGCGTAGAAAGCTTGTCTTTTTCCATATACAACCTTTTGTATTTTTGTTTATTTTAGCAAATCTTTGATGTTTTGTTTGATTGTTTTTGGATCGTTTTCATAGGTAGTTAAAAGCTCTTGAATAAGTTTTAAAAAATCATCAAAATCATCAGGGTTTTCTTTTTTAAATTTAAGCACTCTATCTAGGATGATAAAAGCGGCTTCTGTTTTGTCATTTTCTTTTTCATAAAGCTCTTTTAACTCTAAAGCAAACTTAGTGTAAGTATAAGCTTGCTTTGGCTTTGAGATGATATCAAAGATGTTTGATTTATAGCTAAAAAGCAATGAAAAAAGTTGAGGTAGTTTGTTTAGCATGGTTTATTGTTCAATATATCCGCAATCTCTACATTTTCTTTTTCCATTAATAGAGGCATCTTTATTTGTAAAAGGAATTTGTACCCAAGAATGCTGTATATCGCCCAAACGTTCTTTTCCACATTGAGAGCATTTTTCTATTATCTGACATCTTTCATTTTTTCTTACTTTTTCAAATTTGTGATATGTTCCAAATTCTCTGTGCTGACAATAAGTACATTCTTCATAACCTCTGCAAGAGTACGGATCTGTTATAACTCTTTCTGCAAAGTTGTGATTGTATTTACTGATATATTCATTACAGTCAGGGCATGTTTTTGAAAGATAGCATTGAGGTTTTCCTTCTTCATTGCTGTAAGTTCCTCCGTGCCACCCAATTCCACATTTTGCACTAATTGCTATAGATTTTAAAGTATCTAAAAATCCCATTTTATTCCTTTTATATTTTTAAATTTTCATTGCTAAACATAAAATCATCAAATTCTTTTCGTGTTTTAAATAAATCATCAACACCAAATTTTTCTGCAAGGTTTATAATAGATTGATTTGCTTGTGTATAGTTACTGTTATTTAAGGTGGTTTGTAATTCTTGAAAACTCATATTGCTAGTATTTTTTAAATCACGCATATAATCATCTATGAAAATTTCCAAAGATTCTTGGTTTTCTATCATTTTAGGCATGATTTTATCAAAAACCATTTCAACTTCTTTTCTTCTTGCTTTAGCTAAATTCGCCTTAGCAAAAATTGCAACAAAACTATTTATTGTTATTTCAACAGTTTTAGAAAATAAAACCACAGCTAATGAACAAATGAAAATGGATATTCCTATGGATAAAATTTGAGCTAATTGACTTCCACCTAATGCTTGACAAATTTGTTCTTCTAAGGCAATTGCAAATATAGTCATGATAGCTGAAAACAAAGATTTTAATATCACTTTTATAAGTTCATCAAAACTTTTAATTTTACCAGTTATATAAGCATATATTGCATTCCATATAGATTTTAAACTACTTCTTAAATTTTTCCACAAAGCTTTTAAGTGCCCACCAATTCTTTTAAAATATTGCGAAGCAATTCCAACAATAACATCTATAATACCATAGCTAGCTCCTCTTATAAAAGCATCTTTCCCGCTTTCAATTACTCTTGATAACAAACGCTTAAATCTTACTTCAAAATCCTCATGTTCTTTTTTTATAAATTCGCTTTTAAGTTCAGCTATAACACCGCTTGCAAATGTACTAAGAACAACAACACCAGCATCACTAGCTCCAGTTTGAAAAACATTTATGGCAGCTTGTTTTGCTTGAATAATATATACTTCTTTTAAGGCCTTATCTTTGTCTGTATGGTTTGTAGGTTCGTTTTTCTTTAAATGATTAAAAATCTCTTTCTTTGTCTCAAGTTCTTTTTTTAAAGACTCTTTTTCTTCTTCGGATGCTTTTTCTATAGTGCTTTCTAATTTTTCTATCTCTTTTTGTGCATTTTCGTATATTTTTTTATTGACTACAATATAATCTATTTCTCCATTTTTAATTTTATTAAAATCATCTTCATGTTTTTTGCTAAATATATCATCACTTTTTTTGATAGTAATAGTTTTATCTTTGCTTTCTTCTTGTGTATAGCCAGCTTTTTCTCTTTCACTACCTTGAGTAAGAAAAGAAAATTTGCTTTTATATTCTTGAAGTTTTTTTTCTAAAGTTGATTTTTTTTCTTCAGGCGCTTTTTCTATAGTGCTTTCTAATTTTTCTATCTCTTTTTGCGCCCTTTCGTAAGTTTCTTTATCAGTTTTAATATAGTCTAAATTTCCATTTTTAATCGCTTCAAAATATTTATTATATTCTTTTCCAAATATACTATCATTAACAGCTTTTAATTGTTCTGTTTTAGCTATTTCGCCTTTTTCGTTTAAAGTTACGGTATCTACTATAGTATGATTTGTTTTGGTTAAGTTGTCTAGATTGACATTGTTTGTCAAATTTTTAATTTCTTCATCGCTATAATTTGCCAAAATTGTCTCTTTTTTGTATAGATCAATATTTTCCCCTTTGAAGACTTTGCTTATTTCGGCAAGCTCATCTGTTGTGAAGCTTCTATTTTTATTTTTATTATATGCGTTGCTGATGTTTTCTTTACCAACTTCTAGTGTTTCATAAAATTGACCAAAACCATTTGGGTTGTTGCCATGTTGTTGCGTAGCTTTTTGCATATTTGTTGTAAGTTTTGCACTTTCCATATAGGCTTCATATGAGTTGACATTAAATATATTGATGGGTAATCTTGCTAAACTTTGTGTCCCTAGTTCTTCTAGTAATTCATCAAACAATGATACAGTATTCATGATATCTTCCTTATTTTAAAGCGGAAATTCCGCTTTTAAATAGTTTGTATTTCTTTATTTAAATTTTGTGCTATTTGGACAGCTTTTTTAAATTCTTTATTTACTATGCCATCTTCAGTTAGTACATTTACCTTACAAATACCACTAATTGCTTTCACTAAATTGACAATAAATTGAGTATATGCTTTTTCACCATTAGTGAATTTAGAATAATCATTTTCTCTTATAATCATTAATTTAAAAGTTTGTAATTCTTTAATTAAAATTCCATCTAAATTTTGTATAGCTATAAGAGATTCATTTACAATAGAACCGATTGCTGTTGTAGCAATTCTTGCAGTATCCATTTCACTTGCTGCTGCTTTTGCTTTATGTAGGTTACTTTTTGCTTCGTCCAAAGCTTGCTCTCCAACTTTAGAATATAAAAATCCTCCAACTGCTAAAACAGGCGCAGCTACTATACCACCTAAAACAGCCATTCCACCAGCCATTCCAAATCCACCTGCAGCTAAGCTACCTCCTCCAAGCCATGCTAAAGTAGCATTAGTAGCCGCTGCGCCACTCAGTGTAGAAATTAAAGTTCCGGTAGAAGCGCTTGCAAGTAATCCAACACTACCATAAGCTCCAATACCAGCTAAAGCCCCAGCACCAAGAGATGCTATCCCACCTGCTGTTAATTTTGTAAAGTCAATTACACTTTCTTTGGTAAATTCTATAAATTCATTAATATTAAATTTTAAATCATCTTTAGAAAAATCATCGCTTTCTACATTTTTAAGTTTAGAAAAAATATCAATAAACTCTTTAAAAGAATTTTGATGAATATGCAACTTTGCATGCCCTAAATTTTCCAAAGCTTGTTCAGCATTTTTTCTAGCTACGTCTAAATTTTCTTTTGCATAATTAAAAATAGCTTTAGCATTATTATCTAACTCTTCTGCTGCACACTTATCTTGATAACCATCGTATGCTTTTTTAGCACCAAATACACCTGTTGCTAAAGCTATTCCGCCTAAAATAAATGGAACTGCCATTTTAAATCTCCTTTGTTATTAAATTTATTTTGTATTTTTTATCTAGCTTCAATTTATCTTGCAATAAATTACATATTTTTATATTTTCGTTATAAAAATCCTTTTTACTCATAGTGTCTTTAAAATATTTATTGTAAAAATCTTCCACTCTGCATACTAAGGGTCTTTCGTTGTAAATTTTACAAGAGTTATCTTCTTGTAAATTAATGCAAACACCATTTATATTAAAGTGTTTCAACTCTTCAATGCCATTAATATTTTTACAACATGCTCCACATGAAGTGCAAGGAAAATTATGTTTTAATATTATTTAACCCTCCTTATTATTTTTTATGTCAATTATATCAATACCCCCCCCCCGTATTGTCAAGGTTTTTAGTATTGTTTACTTTTAATTATCCTTGCAAGTATCATTACACCAGCTAAAATTAGCACGTAAGAAACCACTACATTTATAATTCCGTATTTTTCTATTAAAAATAAACTTGGTAATATAACGCACCACACTACAAACAAAAATAAAGCCCAAAAAGTACCACAAACTATAGCCCATATAGCAGTAGCTATCATAACTATAATACCAATTACTATTGCCATTTGACTCCTTTATTGGATTTTATAAAATTAATAAAATCATATTAAATCCTTGTGACAGGTTGTGTCATAAAAATTTAATTTTTCTAAAGCATAGTTATAGTAAAATGATAGCTTTCTTTTATGAAAAAATTTATCCAAAGGATACACATGCCAAAAATGAAAAGCGTTAAAAGTGCTGTTAAACGCTTCAAAGTAGGTAAAAATAAAATCAAAAGAGGCGCTGCTTATAGAAGCCACATTTTGACTAAAAAACCTGCTAAAAGAATGCGTGATCTTCGCACTTCTAAGTATGTTCACTCAACCAATGTTAAAGCGGTTGAAAAAATGTTAGGAATTTAAGCTCGCTTAAATTTAGTTTTTGACGAAAGTCATTCAAACTCCCCTTATTTAAAGGGCAAGATTCGTTTAACGAACGCCAATTTGTGAAAGGATAAATATGGCAAGAGTAAAAACAGGTGTTGTAAGACGCCGCAGACATAAAAAAGTTTTAAAACTTGCGCGTGGTTTTTATAGTGGTCGCCGCAAACACTTTAGAAAAGCTAAAGAACAATTAGAAAGAAGTTTGGTTTATGCGTATCGTGATAGACGCCGCAAAAAACGCGATTTCCGTCGTCTTTGGATAGTGCGTATCAATGCAGCTTGCAGACTAAATGATATTAGTTATTCAAGATTTATAAATGGTCTTAAAAAAGCAGGCATTGAGCTTGATAGAAAAATCTTAGCTGATTTAGCGATGAATGACGCAGCTGCTTTTGCCAAAATCGCAGATGCTGCTAAAAAAGCACTTTAATCTTACTGCAAGGCTTTTTATAAGCCTTGTTTTTCTCTTTGCTTTCTTCTTAAATTCTCTTTTTGCTAAAGATATTTTGCTTTTTAAAGTTTATGATGAAAAAGCATTTAAAGATGTAAATTTAAGCCATTATCTCATGAGTGAAAAACTCGATGGCGTAAGAGGTCTTTGGAATGGTAAGTCTATGCAAACAAGAGCAGGAAATGCTATAAAACTCCCTTCATTTTTCATAAAAAACTTTCCTAAATTTGAGTTAGATGGAGAACTTTGGATAAAAAGAGCTTCTTTTGAAGAAATTTCATCTTTAATACGCCAAGAAAATCCTGATGAAAAACTTTGGCAAAAAGTAAGTTATAATGTCTTTGATGTGCCAAATGCTTGTGAGGAATTTAAACTTGATCCTTGCACCTTAGAAGCAAGATTAGAAGTTTTAAAAAAGTATTTAGCTAAAAATCCAAATGATTTTATAAAAATCATCCCACAAATTCGCATTAAAGATAAAAATCATTTAAAGCAGTTTTATCAAGATATCATTTCACATAAAGGTGAGGGCGTGATTGTAAGATTAAACAACGCACCTTATGAAAAGAAAAGGTCAAACAATGCTTTTAAACTAAAACCTTTTGATGATGCAGAATGTGTTGTAAAAAAGCATTTTGAAGGTAAGGGAAAATTTGAAGGTAAAATGGGATCTTTGCTTTGTGAAGCAGTGATTGAGGGTAAAAAAGTAAGTTTTAAGATAGGCTCAGGTTTTAAAGAAAGCGATCGCTTAAACCCTCCGCCAGTTGGTGCTATTATCACTTTTAAATACAATGGCTTAACCAAAAATGGCAAACCAAAATTTGCTAGTTTTTTAAGAACGAGGGAAGTTTTTTAAAGCATTAATTCCTAAAAATATAGCAAAAGCAACACATGAGATCATAATGATACTAGCACCACTTGAGATATTAAAATAATAACTCACCATCAAACCACTTAAGCAAAAACATAAACTCAAAATACTTGAATAAATCATCATCCAACCAAGTTTTTTACTAATACCTTCTGCTATAAAGCTTGGTATGCTTAATAAAGCCATGGCTAAAATTAATCCCACAAGTCTAATACCAATAACTACGCACAAGCTTATCATAAAAATCAAAAGATAATAAAATAAATTAGTGTTAATCCCTCTAGTTTGAGCAAATTCGCTATCAAAGCTTATGATTTCAAATTGTCTATAAAAGCATAATAAAATAATGATAAAAATGATATCTGCACCAAGCATAAGCCAAATGTCTTCATTAGAAACGGTTAATATATTGCCAAATAAATATGCCATTAAGTCGTTATTGTATTTTGGGCTTAAGTCTATAAGTATGATTCCTATAGCCATACCAAACGCCCATATGACAGCTATAATGCTATCGCTTCTGTTTGGATAGTGTTTGCTTAAATAAGCCACTATAAAGGCTAAAATCAAAGTAAATAAACTTGTGCTAAGTAAAACGGGTAAAGAAAAGTAAAATGCTACTCCAATGCCACCAAATGCCCCATGTGTAATGCCACCAGCCATAGACATAAGCCTATTTACCATTACCAAACTTCCTATACAACCACATGCAATGCTTACTAGCACACAAGAAAATAAAGCATTTTGAAAAAAGTTAAAATTTAAAATTTCAAGCATTACATTCCTTACATAGGCAAGAATTTAAACTCATTTCAACATCGCAAAAATGAGAATGGTTTTGGTATAAGTGTTTTATATAGTTGATTTTATTTGGATCTTTAATGTTTTTGTGTATAAAAATTTCTTTGTTTAAATATGCGATTTTATCACTATATGCTAAAGTTATGTTAATGTCGTGACTAATGCATATAATACCTATGCCATTTTGATGAAGTTGTTTTAAAAGCTCAAAAATTTGTATAGCATTTTTAGTATCTACACTTGCTGTAGGCTCATCTAATATAAGCAATTTACACTCTCCTACTAAAGCTCTTGCTATGAGCACTCTTTGTCTTTGGCCGCCGCTTAAAGAATGGATAGTTTTATCCCAAAAATCTTGCATAGATACTTTTTTTAGAGCATCTAGAGCTAACTCTTTGTCTTTTTTGGTGTAAAAACCAAAAGTTTTATGATTTATCCTTCCCATAAGCACGACTTCTAAGACTCTAGTTGGAAAATTGGTATTAGTTAGAGTGTTTTGTGGGACATAGCCTATTTGACTTAAATTTATATTTTTAAATTCAATTATATTTTTACTTTTTAAAAGTCCAAATATGAGTTTTATAAGGGTTGATTTTCCACCACCATTTGGTCCTATGATAGATAAAAAATCATTATTATCATAGCTTAGATTGATATTTTTTAACACAAGTTCTTCATTATAAGAAAAATTTAAATTAGATATTCGAAATAATTCCACTAAAATACACCTTCTTTGGTATTGATGAATAAAAATAATCCAAATGATATCATAAATATCAAAGCTAGATACTCTAGTAAGGTTCTTATTTTTATAGTTTTGACATTTTGGTGAATTTTATTTGCCCCTATAGCAAATAAAAATAATACAAAACACATTCCCAATGTCACAAACACAGCAGAGCTTAAAGCATAAAAAAAGTTGAATTTATACGCAAAAATAAAAAGTAATATAACACCAGGACAAGGCACCAAAGAAGCTCCTAGTATGACTACCCATTCACTTGTTTTATGTGAGTGGCAAGAGCATGAGCAAGAGTTTTTATGAAGTATTTTTTTGCTTAGCATAAAAAGAGCTATAAAAACTATAAGTAAACTTGTAAATTTTGTAAGAATAAATCCAGCCATATTGATATCTTTGAGTAATTTCTCAAGGATAATTATACCAATGCTTACAAGTAAAAATGCACTCATTATATGCACTATGCCTATTTTTAATACAAAATAAAATATTTTAGAAAATGAGCTTTTGTGTGTTAAAAAATACGAACTTGTAAGCATTTTAGAATGACCTGGTGTACTAGCATGAAAAACGCCATATCCAAAAGATATGATTAATAATATTAAAAATGTTTGTATATTAAATTCTTGTTGAAGAAGTTGCTTGATATACAATAAAATATTTTCGTTAAAAATTTGCAATTTATTTAAAAGATCATCTATAAAATTTGGACTTTGCTTGATTTGAATTTCTGCAAAGGTTGTATTTGGTGTTTTGCCTTTTTGTGCTTGTAAAAATATGAGATTTAAATTGGGATTTGCACTTAGATAATAGTTTGAATTCAAAGTGATAAAATCTTGCGGTATAAATTTAAAACTAAAAAATCCTTCCTTATCTTCAAATCTTATGCTAAATGTGTTATTTTCTTTTATAGGGATGTTAAGATTTACTTCAAAAGTGAAAAATAGTTTCGTTTTATCTAAGATTAATTTGGCATTTAAAAATTTTTCTATGTAAATTTTTTCATCTAAATTGTAAAATTGAAATTGCATTAAAAATTGTCTTGGCTCTATATAATCTAAAAGAGTATATTTAATATCAGTAAGTTCGTCTTTGTCTAAAGTATTATTATAATTTATATCATAGTTTTGAAGTAGTATTTTTATAAAATCTTGCGAAAATTCCCAAGTTACATAAATTTTATTGATGTTATCATCACTTGCGTTAAAGTCTAATTTTACATTTGCCGTTGGAGTATAAGCTGCACACAAAGCACAGCTTAATACTTTTTGAAAGCATATAAAAGCTAGTATTAAAATGATTTTCATTCTAAAGCCATTTTTAATGCTTGTATGGTTTTTAAAAGTTCTTTATCCCAATCTTTAGCCAAATGATCGATAAAAACAATTTTTGCGTTTAATTCTTTAGATAATACTTTAGCCGAATTTTCACTAAAACCAGATTGGACAAAAATAACCTTTATGTTTTTTTCTTTGGCTATTTTTATTAGTTTTTGCAAATCTTGAATTTTTGGCTCTTTTCCATCAATTTCCACAGGAATTTGGATGAGGTTGTATCTTTTTGCAAGATAATTCCAACTAGGATGATAGACTATAAATTCTCGGTGTTTGATATCTTGTAAATTTGTTTTGATTATTGAATTTAAGTCATCCAATTCTTTAAGAAAATTTTCTAAATTTTTTGCATAAAAGTCTTTATTTTGTGGAAAAGTTTGACTTAAAGCTTTATAGATATTTTGTGCTTGTATTTTTACTAAAATAGGATCTAGCCAAGTATGAGGATCGTTTTTACCATGCTCATGTTCATCAGTCTCATCATTTTCTAGTAATGATATGCCATCATTAATATTAGCAATTTTGACATTTTTGAGTGTATTTTTAAATTTGTTTTCTAGGATTTTTTCAAGTTCTAAATCGGCAAGAAAATAAATTTTGCTTTTTTCAAGATTTTTAATCATCATAGGTTTAAATTCTACATTATGTTCATTGGAATTAGGTGAAATCAAGATATTAATTTCAACACTATCTTTAGCAATCTTTTCTACAAAAAATGCCTGAGGTGGTATGCTAACACTCACAATGGGTTTTGAAAAAGCAAGTGCGCATGATAATAACAATAACAATATTTTTAACATTAATTCCTCCTGATTATCTAAAATTTATGTAATTATATATAATGCAACTTAGTTGCAACTTAAAAATTAAGTTGCATTTATAAAACTTTTTTTGTGGTAAAATACATTTATTTTCTAAGGTAGAATTATGGAAGCTATTGATTTATTAAAAAAACATGATATTTCTATGACAACTTTACGAGTGGAAATCTTGCAAATTTTATCTCTTGCTAAAACCCCATTAAGTTATGATCAATTTAATCTCAAAGCAAATAAAACTAGCTTTTATAGAAATATGGAGCTTTTTGAAAAAAAGGGTATTGTTAATAAAAGTCAACTTGATCGCAAAAGTTTTTATGAATTAGCAGATCATGCTAAAGCACATTTTATATGCGATGTATGTCATGAGATTAGTGATGTAAAAATGCCTGAAATTAAAGGGATTATAAAAAGTGTTGTGATTAAAGGAATTTGCCAAAAATGTGAGAATGAATAATGAATTTATGGAATAAAAAAGCAAAAAACTATGCAAGATATAGTTCTAACTTAAACGAAATTCAAAAAGTTACTTTTGCAAAACTTGGGTCTTTACAAGGCAAAATCGTGGTGGATATAGGTTGTGGAAGCGGTGTTTGGACTTTGCATTTAGCACAAAAAGCAAAAAGTGTTTTGGGTGTAGATAGCTCTAGTGCTATGCTTGAAATTTTACAAGAAGATGCAAAAACCCATGCCATATCAAATGTAAGAACCCTAAATTTAGACTTTGAAAACTTTTATAAAAACAATAACACAAATTTTGATTTAGCTTTTTTGAGCATGTCTCCTGCTTTGCAAAATGAAAAAGACTATAAAGCTTTTTTAAGCTTAGCTTCTAAAAAAGTATATTTAGGCTGGGCGAGTAGGCGCAAAAGTAGCTTTAGATCCTATATTTGAGCATTTTAACACGCATTTTAAAGGTTTTTATGAAGAGGATTTGCAAAGTTTTTTAAATGCGCAAAATATTTCTTATGAGAGTGAAATTTTTAATGAAATTAGAGTAGTAAAAAGAGATAAAGATAGTGCGATAGAAAATGCTTTGTGGCATTTGAGTATGAATGGCATTAATGCAAACAAACAAGAGTTAGAAAGCTTTGTAAAAGATGAGGTAGAAGAGATTATAGAAGCTAAGATAAAACTTTTGATTATTGATTAAATTTCAAGGCTAAATAACCTTGAAATTTAAAGTTTTTCCTGCCATAAATGGCACCACATCACCGTATTTTTGCGCTACTTGCCATTCTTGTTTTTCTAAAGTGATGATTTTATCTTTTTCAAATTTAAGATTATGGATTTTACAAGCATTATCTGAAATAAATTTTTGTAAATTTGCTTCATTTGAGTGCTTTTCAAAAAGTTCAGCTAATACAGGTAAAATCACCGGTGCGCTAAATACGCCAGCCGCACACCCGCAGCATTCTTTAGTGTGCAATGGATGAGGTGCGCTATCACTTCCAAACATAGCTTTTTCATAACCACTAAAAGCAAGCTCACATAAAGCGTCTTTGTCTTCATAGCGTTTTGCAATAGGCTTGCAAAATAAATGCGGATCCATCTTACCACCCACCACATCATCAAGGGTTATCATTAAATGATGTAAAGTGATAGTTGCGTATAAATTTTCATAATCTTTTAATAAATCACACAAAACCTTAGTGGTAATATGTTCCATTACAATTTTTAATTTTGGAAAATTTTTAGTTAATTTTTCATAGATTTTAGCAAAATTTGCCTCTCTATCCATTACAAAATCATTTGTTTCTCCATGTACAAGTAAAGGCAGGCCAAGCTCACTCATAGCATTTAGTGTAGGTTTTAACTTTTCTATATCAAAGCTTGAAATTCCATTATCTGAATTTGTAGTTATGCCTGCAGGATAAAGTTTGATAGCAAAAATTTCATCTTTAGCTTTTTCTAAAAATTTCTCATCATAGTCTTTAAAAAATAAAGTCATCAAAGGCGTAAAATCTTCATTTTTGCATGCTTTTAAAATGCGTTCTTTGTAGGCTTTTAGTGTATTTATTTCAGTAAGCGGAGAGATTAAATTTGGCATGATAACTCCCGCTTTAAAGTCTTTTGCGCTAAATGGAGCTACAAGTTCAAGCATGCTTTCATCGCGTAAATGTAAATGCATATCCAAAGGGTTTTTAAGCGTCATTTTATCTCCTATTTGAGTTTATATAAGCCGTTTTTGAGCTTTTCAAGCAAAGCTTTCTCTTCTAAAAATTTAAAAGTAGAAATGATGGTTGGTTTGCTGATGTTTAACTTTTTAGAAAGTTCTTCGATATTTGCAAAGACAAAGCCATCTTCATTAGCATGAAGGGCTAAAAATTCTAAAATTTCAAAGCGTTTTTTACCAAAGATTTTCACGCATAGTGTTTTTACTTTATCATCCATTCTCTAGCCATATTAAAAAGAATAAAACTCCAAGTAATTATAGCCAAAACAACGCTAAAAAACACCCCAGCGCTCGCACAATCTTTTGCTTTTTTAGCTAAGATGTGAAATTCGCTCGTGTAAAGATCCACGCAAGCTTCTATAGCAGAATTTAATGCTTCTATAATTAAAATCAAAACTAATACTAAAATAAGCACAAAATGTTCTAAAAAACTCACAGGTAAAAAAAAGCTTACAAAAATCAAAGGTAAGATAATGGCAAATTCTATTCTAAAAGCCATTTCATCTTTAAGCAAGAATTTAATGCCACTAAAGGCATAACTTGCATTTTTAAATAAAGAATACTTTGGCTTCATTAAGGATTTTCCTTTAAATTTTTACTATATAAGTCATAGTTTTCTTCATATTCTTTAGTTTGGACATTAAAATATCCTAATAAACTTGAAAAAATATTATCTTGAGATAATTTATAATCTTTCTTTTTTTGTAATTCTTGGATTAAATTATTATCTTTGCTCCAAAGAATCATAGGAACATGAGTTTGTTCTTTTGGTGCTATGAAATAGGGCATTCCATGAAGGTAAATTCCATTTTCTCCTAAACTTTCTCCATGGTCTGATACATACAACAATGAGGCATTTTGTGCAGGACTTTGCTTTAATAAGTCAATAAGACTTTTGATGATAAAATCTGTATAAAGTAAAGTATTGTCATAGGTATTAGTTAATTCTTCTTGCGAGCATTGTTGTAATTCATTTGTATCGCAAGTTGGCGTAAATTTTTTAAACTCATTTGGATAGCGCTTAAAATAAGCTGGTCCATGAGAACCTTGCAAATGAACGACTATGATTTTACTTGAAGATGGATTTTGTAATTGTTCTTTTACAAGCTCAAGTAAACTCTCATCATAATCTTTTGAAATCAATTTATGTGCTATACGATCGCAGTTTCCTTTGCAACCTCCAGAATTATTTCCAAGCCAAACACTTTGAACTCCAACTCTTTGCAAAATATCTAAAGCATTTTCTTCATAAAGACTATTGTCAAAAGTAGCTCTTTTGTGTCTTGAAAATATACAAGGTAAACTTCTAGCAGTTGCTGTCCCGCAAGAGCTTACATTGTCAAAATATATTAAATTAGGTTCGTTTTTGGTGTAAAAATTAGTATCATTTTTGGTATAACTACCCAAAGAATAGTTATTTGCTCTAGCGGTTTCCCCTATGACTAAAATCATAGTTTTGTTTAAGTCTTTTTCCATTTTCGCATCTAAAGCTATCTTTTGAAGTTCTTTTTCTGGAATAACTTCTAATTTTATATATTTAATTGCTGAATAAATTTGATAAAAAGGAGTGTTATAAACTCTTACTTCATTATAAGTTCTTAAAAATGGTACAATACTTTTTGAAAAAATTCCAAGCAATCCAAAAGCAACAAATAAAGCAACAAATAAAGTACTAAATTTGATGATTAAATGTTTTTTGATATTGTGATATTCTATTTTGGTTTTTATAACTAAAAATGCTGGAATCACAAAAGTAAAAAATATATAAACAAAAATATTAAAATTAATCAGATCACGTACTTCTTTTTGATCAGTTTGCATAGCATTTCTAATCATATCATGATCTATAATAACACCATAATTGATCATAAAATAACTACTAATTGAACTCACACCTATTAAAAAAATCATTAAAATCTTGCTAAGATAAGGCAAAAATAATAAAGCGAAAATTCCAACTAATAGTGCAAAATATATAATTATATATAAAATAATGGAAATATCATTATTATGAGGATGTAAATTTTCGTGAATATAAGAAAACAATTTCAGATTGATACTAGTTATATAAAAAGCACTCAAAATAATAAATTTAAGCCACGATATATTAAAAAATTTCATGAAATCCTTTCAAAATTAAAGATTTAATTATAAATAAAAATGGTTAACTTAATATCTTTATGGTATGATTTTGCTTTTTGTAAGTTTAAGGATTAAATTATGAAATTATTATCATGGAATGTAAATGGCCTAAGGGCAATTTGTGATAAAAATGCACTTGATTGGATTGAAAAAGAAGAAATTGATTTTATAGGTTTTCAAGAAATCAAAGCACACGAGGATAAATTTCCAAAAAGAATTTATGAGTATCCTTTTAAACATATGTATTCAAATAGTGCTAAAAGAGCAGGGTATTCAGGCGTAATGAGCTTGTGTAATTTTGATTGTGAGGTAAAAAAATGTGAGTTTTTTGATGATGATGAGGGTAGAGTTTTAGAGCATAGCTTTAAAAATGTAGTTTTGTTTAATATTTACTTTCCAAATGGTCAAAAAGATGAAGAGCGTTTGAATTTTAAAATGAAATTTTATAATAATTTTTTAGTGTATTTAGATAAACTTTTAAAAGAAGGTAAAGAAATTATCATCTGTGGAGATGTTAATACCGCACATCGTGAGATAGACTTAACCCACCCAAAAGCTAATGAAAAAACTTCAGGTTTTCTACCGATTGAGCGTGCTTGGATAGATGATTTATTAAAATTAGGTTTTATAGATACTTTTAGGCATATAAATGGCGATGTTAAAGAAAAGTATTCGTGGTGGAGTTATAGAATGAAAGCAAGAGAAAGAAATGTAGGCTGGAGGATTGATTATTTTTTCATTTCTAATGGCTTAAAAGATAAACTTAAAAATGCTTTTATAAGAGATGATATTTTTGGCTCAGATCATGCTCCTGTAGGGATAGAAATCGATATTTAAGGTATTTTTTAATGCCTTAAATAATTATTAAGTAAAAATTGTTATAATTTCATCTTAAAACTGCAAAATGGCCCATTCGTCTAGCGGTTAGGACATCGCCCTTTCACGGCGGTAACACGAGTTCGAGTCTCGTATGGGTCACCACTTACTATTTTATATCCGCTTTTTTTGATAATCATTGTCATATTTTACAAAAAGTTACATTGTTCGATTTAAATATTTTTTATTTGTTTTATCTTATTTAAATTAAGTTTATTTTAAAATACTTATTATTAATATATTGAAAGTTATTGTTAATAATTTGTAAATTTTTACATTGACTTCACACTTGTTTTTTAAAATATACAAAAAGGAGGACAAAATGTATAGACCTAAAAGCAAAAATGAGTTAATGAATTTGGTGCATAATGAAAGAATTTCTCTAAGGGATATTGATGTATCTTTGATTGATGATTTTTCTTATGTATTTTATTATTCTAAAAGATTGGATTTTTTAGGTATTGAACATTGGGATGTATCAAATGCTAAAGATATGTCTTATATGTTTTATTGTTGCGAAAGTTTTAATGCAAATTTGTCACGCTGGAATGTTTCTAAAGTTGAAAATATGGCAAGTATGTTTTTTAACTGCAAAAATTTTAATCAAGATTTATCAAAATGGGATACTCAAAATTTAAAAGATATGTCTTATATGTTTTTTAATTGTGTTAATTTTAATCATTCTTTATTGCATTGGAAAACTTCAAATACTACCAGAATGGCACATTGTTTTGAAAACTGTCATGCGTATGAACATAGTGTTGTGAATTGGGATGTGCAAAATGTAATTACTATGGCATATCTTTTTCACAATTGCAAAAATTTCCATCATGAATTAGATGAGTGGAATATCCAAAAGGATTGTAATACTGAAAAAATGTTTGGAAATCGTGGTATTGATAAACTTTATGCAGTAAAAGGTATAGAGTTAGAATAAACAAAATTCACACAATTTTTGTGTGAATTTTTCTTTTATCTTTTTAAGTTTTTCATCAAGTTTTTGTACTAAACTTATCTTCATAAAGCGTTATTTTTTAGCTTCTAGAGATTATTTTTTAGGAAAATTTACATGAAAATAAAATTTATTACAAAAAGAGATAAAAGTCAAGTTGCATTTGATATTTTTAAAATTAAAAATGCTATTTTTAGAGCCAATATAAACTCTACTGATAAAAAATTAGAAAATGATGAATTAGGTAGGCTTTGTGATGAGGTTGTAGCTTTGCTTGATGAAAATCATGCACAAGTAGAACAAATTCAAGATAAAGTTGAAGAGGTTTTAATAAAAAATGCTTTAATCAATACTGCAAAATCTTATATATTATACCGCCAAAAAAGAACACAAATCCGCAATGGTAGCTATGATTTGCTAAATTTGTATGATGATTTAACTTTCAAAGATTCTAAAGAAGCTGATTTAAAAAGAGAAAATGCTAATATCAACTCAGATAGTGCTATGGGTATGATGTTAAAATATGGTTCAGAAGGAGCAAAATACTATGTAGATGAGTGTATTTTACCAAAACATATCGCAAATGCACATAAAAATGGCGATATACATATACACGATAAAGACTTTTATATGCTAACACAAACTTGTTGTCAAATAGACTTGTTAAAGCTTTTTGAAAATGGTTTTAGCACTGGACATGGAAGTTTGCGTGAGCCAAATGATATCAGATCTTATGCTTCTTTAGCTTGCATTGCTTTACAGGCTAATCAAAATGAAATGCATGGAGGTCAATCTATACCAAATTTTGATTTTGCTATGGCAAAGGGTGTGGCAAAGACTTTTCAAAAAGAGTATAAAAAGGCTATAAATGCTTTTTTTGAAATAAAATTAGAACAAAACCTAGATGAGCAATGCTTTAAAAATGCTAATTTTCAAGCTTCAAATGAAAAAGAATGTTTCAAAGAGCTTTTAAAGCTTGATTTAAATAGTGATGAGAATTTTTTAAAACAAGCAAATGCTTATGCTTACAAAAGAGCATTAAAGCAAACCCAAGATGCGACTTTTCAAGCTATGGAAGCTTTGGTGCATAATCTTAATACTATGAACTCAAGAGCAGGAGCTCAAGTGCCTTTTAGCACGCTAAATTATGGCACCGATACTTCTTTTGAAGGGCAAATGGTAATAGAAAATTTACTCAAAGCCACGATGAAAGGCTTAGGAAATGGTGAAACACCAATTTTTCCTGTGCAAATTTTTAAAGTAAAAGAAGGTATTAATTATAATGAAAAAGATCCAAACTACAAGCTTTTTAAACTCGCTATAGAATGTGCTTCTAAAAGACTTTTTCCAAATTTTAGCTTTTTAGATGCAAGCTTTAATGCAAAATACTATAAAAAGGGTGATTATAATAGCGAAGTAGCTTATATGGGTTGTAGAACTAGGGTTATGGCAAATGTTTATGATGAGAGTAAAGAAATCACAAGCGGCAGGGGAAATTTAAGCTTTACGAGTATAAACCTTGTGCGTTTAGCCATAGAAGCTAAAGGAAATTTAGAGCTTTTTTACTCACTTTTAAAAGAAAAATTAGAGCTTGTGTATGAGCAATTACTTCATAGATATAAAATTCAAAGTCTAAAAAAGGTTAAAAATTTCCCATTTTTAATGGGCGAGGGAATTTGGATAGATTCAGATTCTTTAAAAGAAAATGATAGCGTAGAAAAAATCATAGCACACGGGACTTTAGCTATAGGTTATATAGGACTTTGTGAGAGTTTAATAGCTTTAGTAGGTTCTCATCATGGACAAAGTCAAGAAGCAAGGGATTTAGGTTTGCAAATCGTGCGTTTTATGCGTGAATTTGTCGATGAAAAAGCACTCAAAGATAAGCTTAATTTTTCACTCATAGCTACCCCAGCTGAGGGTTTAAGTGGAAGGTTTTTAAAGCTAGATCAAAAAAAATACGGCATTTTAAAAGGCATAACTGATAAAGATTTTTATACTAATTCTTTTCATATTCCTGTGGATTTTCCTATTAGTATATATGAAAAAATTCAAATAGAAGCCCCATATCATGAGCTAAATAATGGTGGGCATATTACTTATGTAGAATTAAACGGCGATGTGAGTAAGAATTTAGAAAGTTTTGAACGCATTATAAAATGTATGAAAGAAAGCAATATAGGCTATGGCTCGATTAATTTCCCACTAGATAGAGATCCGGTATGTGGTTATAGTGGTGTGATAGATGAGTTTTGTCCAAAGTGTCATAGAAAAGAAGATGATATTAAATTTGAACGCATAAGAAGAATCACAGGCTATTTAGTAGGAACGCTTGATCGTTTTAATGACGCTAAAAAAGCTGAAGTTCATGCAAGAATTAAACACGATTTTTCTTAGATTAGCCGGTGTCATAAAAGAATCCATAGTCGATGGCTATGGTTTGCGTTATGTGATTTTTACTCAAGGCTGCCCTCATCATTGCAAAGGTTGTCATAATCCACAAACACATGATTTTAACAAAGGATATTTGCAAGATTTAGCAAGTTTGTATGATGATATTTGTAAAAATCCTTTGCTCCAAGGTGTTACTTTTAGTGGTGGGGAGCCTTTTATGCAAGCAAAAAATTTAAGTATTCTAGCAAAACACATTAAGGCTTTAGGGCTTGATCTTACTATATATACAGGTTTTACTTATGAAGAGCTATTACAAGAGCAAGCTATGAAAGAATTGCTTATCTTAGCTGATGTTTTGATAGATGGGAAGTTTATTTTAGAGCAAAAAGACCTATCTTTAAAATTTAAAGGTAGTAAAAACCAACGCATTATTGATGTAGCAAAAAGCTTAGAGCAAGGCAAAGTAATACTTTTTGAAAAATAAAGACTCATTTAGTCTTTTTTAACTTAACTATGTTAGAATGTTATAAAATTTAAAAAAAGGAGAACAATATGTTTGAATTAAGAAAACTACCTTATGAAGCAGACGCTTTTGGAGACTTTTTGAGTGCAGAAACTTTTGCATTTCATCATGGCAAACACCACCAAACTTATGTAAATAACCTAAACAATCTTATCAAAGATACTGAATTTGCAGGAAAAGATTTAGTTTATATCATACAAAACTCAAATGGCGGAATTTTTAACAACGCTGCTCAAGTGTATAATCATGACTTTTATTTTGACTGCATTAAGCCAAAAACATGCTGTGGTTGTGGCTGTTCTTTAAGTGATGAGTTTAAAGCAGCGGTTGAAAAAGACTTTGGTTCTATGGAAAATTTAAAAGAAGAATTCATCAAAGGAGCTACAGGAGTATTTGGTTCTGGTTGGTTTTGGCTAGTTTATAACACTCAAAATCAAAAATTAGAATTAGTAGCTACAAGCAATGCTGCTACACCTATCACTGAAGGTAAAGTTCCACTTTTAGTAGTTGATGTGTGGGAGCATGCTTACTATGTAGATCACCGTAATGCACGCCCTGTGTATTTAGATAAATTCTACGCACACATTAACTGGGAATTTGTAGTAAAAGCTTATGAATGGGCTATCAAAGAAGGTATGAATTCAGTAAGCTTTTATGCAAATGAACTTCATCCTATAAAATAAGAAAAAAGTCTCTTATTTTTAAGAGGCTTTTTTTAATCAAAGCTAAATTATCTTAAGAATAACAACAATAAAAATATCCTAATTTACACAAATAATTAACAAAAGCACTATCATATTTAAAAAATATTAATAATTATTTTTTATCATTACAAAAAATTTTAATAAATCAAGGAGTTTTAATGTCTTATTTTATGGGGGGGGGGTATGTGAAAATAATCCCACTTTAAAATCATCTTATTCAAACAATAATCTTTCTTTTGTTAAAAAAACTTTCTTATCTTTAGCGACTATATCTTTTTTGGCAACCTGTGCCAATGCTAGTATAGTAACTATAAATGGTCAAAATTCTAATAGTAGTATTAAAAATACTAAAACCAAACAAGTAAAAAATTCAAAAAATATTAGTGGTGGTAATTGTAGTGGTACAGAGTGTACTATAAATGATAAACAAACAGGAACAGTAACCATAAATGGAAGTGATGGTGGTACTTTAACTATTAACAAGGGTGGTAGTGTTACAAACTCAAGTAAACATGCTGTAGAAATTATGGATAGTGCTACTAATGTAACCATTAATAATGCTGGTACAATAAAAAGTACAGCTAATGGTAATAATCATGGTATAGAAATATGGGATAGTTCTACTGTAGATAAAATAACTAATACAGGTTTAATTGAAGGCTCTAGTGCCGGTGTTAGTGTAACAACCAAAAATACTACTTTAAAAAATTTAGAAAACAGCGGAACTATAAAAGGTGGTTCTAATGGTATAAAAGTTGATAATGGAGGTAAATTAGAAACGCTTAATAATACAGGTACCATAATTGGAAGTGGAAGTCATGGTATTAGAGTTGATAGTGCTACATTGCAAAATTTAAAAAACAGCGGAACTATAAGTGGAAATGGTTATGGTGTTTATATTAGGAACTCTACATTAGATAATTTAGAAAACAGCGGAACTATTAATGATGGCAACGCTGCTGCCATTTTTGTTTATGGAGGAAATATTGGAACTATAAACAATTCTGGTAATATAATTTCTACAGGAACTAATGATTGGAGTGCAGCTATTAAGCTAGAAGGCGGTGGTAAAATAGAAAATATTACTAATACGGGCACTATAGAATCAAATCATGATGGAATTGCTGTATCTTATGGTAAATTTGAAACTCTAGACATAAAAGATGGTGGAATAATAAAAGCTAAAAGACATGGTATAAATATAAGTCAATGGCAAACATTAGGAGATTTATATGTTGATAATGCTAGTATTTATGGAGGAGAAAGTGGTATTTTATTAAGTACAGGTTCTACTACAAGCGATATATCTATAAAAAATGGTGGCGTGGTATATGGTGGTGATTATGGGATGTATTTTGATCACGCATATTTAAATCAAAACACAACTATAGCTGGAGAAAATTCTGCAATACATGGTGGAATTGCTGGAATTTATTTAAGCAGAGGATCTGCTTTAAAAGGAACTATAGAGGTTAAAGAGAAAGGTATGATCTCAGGTGGTGAGAATGGATTTGGTATTATAAATGCTGATAATGCTAATATAGGCGGATCTATTTTAATCAGTAGTGGCGGTGTGGTTACTGGTATTTTAAATAAAGATAATGCTAAGATTACCGGAACTATAAAAGTGGATGGAGAAGGCTCTTCTATAGTAGGTGGTATAATAAATCAAGATAATGGTAAAATAGAGGGTTTTATAGAGGTTAATAATAAAGGACAGATAGATAGTATCATCAATGCTGGAAGTGGAGAGATTAGCGGTAGTGTAAAAGTAGATAATCACTCTAAAGTTGAGAATATTATCAATGGTGCTTTGGCAAGTTCTTTTTATAATAATGGAGTTTCTACTGGTAAAATTTCAGGAGATGTTAGCGTTGATAATGGAAGTATAGTTGGAAGCATCATCAATGCTGGGCAAGGAGAGATTACTGGTGGTATTAAAGTTGATAATAATAGCGAAGTTACTAATATTTCTAATTCTGGTAATGGGCTTATTAGCAGTGATGTTAGCGTTGATAATGGCTCAAAAGTAGGTAATATCATTAATGATGATTATGGAAAAATTACAGGGGATGTATCTATAGGTAAAGATTCTTCTGTAGATAAGATTATCAATAGTGGTCATGGTAGTATAGGTGGAAATATTACAAACAATGGTAATTTAGGTTCAATTAACAATAGTGGTTCTATCAGCGGTTCTATTGAGAATAACAACGGTGATTTAGAAATCAAAAATGATGGAGATTTGGGAGGTTC